>NZ_JBHWEN010000001.1:336840-475885 GCF_042734215.1 Kitasatospora sp. NPDC059673
ACGGCCGCATCCCAACACGCGGCGCAGCTGACCACAGGCGACGGCCAGCGCGCGGGCAGCGCGGCGTTCACGACCCGGCCGACAGCCCCGGCACGGGCGCGGGGAGCACAGCGGAAATCGGCCAGGCAGGACGGCGCACCAGCCGATCAACCGCATCCCGCAGCGCGCGGAGCGTCGCACCAACCGGCCGGCCGCATCCCAACACGCGGCGCAGCTGACCACAGGCGACGGCCAGCGCGCGGGCAGCGCGGCGTTCACGACCCGGCCGACAGCCCCGGCACGGTCGCGGGGAGCACAGCGGAGATCGGCCAGGCAGGGCGGCGCACCAGCCGATCGGCCGCGTCCCGCAGCGCGCGGGGCAGGTGGCCGCAGGCGGCGGCCAGTGCGCGGGCGGCCTCCGGCTCACGTTCGGAGCGCTCGCGGCCGATCATCCGGCCGAGCAGCTCCAGCGCCTCGTCCGGGGCCAGCGGCCCGACCGGGACCTCGATCGAACTCCCCTGTCCCGCCGGACCGTTGAGGACGATGATCGCCGCGCTCCCGGGCGTCTCGGGCAGCAGCGGCCGGATGCCCATGACGTCGGCGGCGCCGTCCAGCACGACCAGGATCCGGCGGTCGGCGAGCAGCCGGAGGTACAGGGCGCGGCGCTCGGCGAGGCTTGCCGGTACTGCCTGTTCCTCGACGCCCAGCGCGCGCAGGAAGGGCGCCAGGTAGCCGGGGGCGTCCTCCGCACCGTGCAGGTCGGCGTACAGCTGCCCGTCGGGGTGGTCGGGGCCCGCGAGGTGGGCGGCGCGGACCGCCAGTGCGCTCTTCCCGGCTCCCGGCGGGCCGGTGACCGTGACGACCTGCGACTGCGTCCGCCCCGATGCGGTCAACAGCTCGGCGATGACGGCGAGTTGGGCGAGTCTTCCGGTGAAGTCGGCCGGATCGGGCGGAAGTTGGAAGGGCCGCAGCACCGGCCGGGCGGCCCCGGCCCTGAGCTCGGCAGAAGGCCCGGCCCCCGACAGGTCGGCTTCGCGAAGTGCCCGCAGCGCCTCCTCCCGGCGTCCGGCCAGCATCCGGCGCTCGTGGTCGGCGAAGGGGCCCGGTACGCCGTCCAGGGCCGCCGGGCCCTGCCAGAGGCCGAGCGCGGTGGTCAGCAGCTCGTGGGCGCGCTGCGGCTGCCAGTTCAGGCGGGCGGTGGCGGCGTCGGCGAGCGCGGACAGGAAGACCGTCCGGTCGATGAGTGCCGGATCGACGTCCAGGCAGTATCCCTTGCCGACGTGCCGCAGCAGGTTCCCGTCGCCGCCCAGCGCGCTGCGCAGCCGGTACATGTTGCCCGGGAGCGCCCCGGCCCGGTCGGGCGCCTCGTCCCCCTCCTCGCCCCAGACCCCGTCGATGATCTCACCGACTGTCACCGGCCGGCCGGCGTGCGCGAGGAGTACGGCGAGCACGGCCCGGTCCCGGGCCCGGTTGATGCGCAGCTCCTGGCCCGCGCGCCGGGCTTTCAGGGGGCCGAGGGTGGTGAAGTGGAGCTCCAACGCGCCCTCCCCGCAGTGATCATGTTGACGTTCCGTCATGTTATAGCTCTGCCCCGCGCCGCCCCTGGGCCCGCACCGGGAACCCAGGCCCGGCAACCCGCACCCGGGAACCCAGGCCCAGCAACCCGCACCCGGGAACCCAGGCCCAGCAACCCGCACCCGGGAACCCGGGCCCGGGTACGGGCCAGGGTTCGACACGGGCTCGACGGGCCCGCGTTCCCGGGATCGTCTGCGGTGGAGGCCGAAGGACGGCTTCCCGCACAGCACAGGGAGCCGACTGATGGCGGAATTCAAAATCGAGGTTCTGGTCCTCCCGGTCTCGGACGTGGACCGGGCCAAGGAGTTCTACACGCGGATCGGGTTCCGCGAGGACGTCGACCACTCCGGCCCCGGCGGCTTCCGGGTCGTGCACCTCACCCCGCCCGGCTCGGCCGCCTCGCTGATCATCGGCAGCGGTGTGACCGACGCGGCGCCCGGCTCCGAGCGCGGCGTGCACCTGGTCGTGGACGACGTCCTCGCGGCCCGCGCCGAACTGGTGGCGGCCGGGGTCGAGGTCAGCGAGGTCTTCCACGACGCGGGCGGCGTCTTCCACCACGCGGGCACCGCCGGGCGGGTCGCCGGCCCGCACCCGCAGCGGCGCTCGTACGGTTCCTTCGCCTCGTTCGCCGACCCGGACGGCAACCTCTTCGTCCTGCAGGAGGTCACCACCCGCGGGCCCGGCCGGATCAGCCAGGTGGTGCACCGCTCCGCCGCCGAACTCGAATCGGCGCTCCGCGACGCGGCGGCCGCCCACGGCAGGTACGAGGAGGAACTCGGCCACCGGGACGCCGACTGGCCCGCGTGGTACGCCGCGCACATGGCCCGCGCGGCCGGTCTCGACAGCTGAACGGAGGAAACGGCATGGCCGAGCGGGCCGAACTCACGGCGTTCGTGACCTCCGCATCGGGCGGTGCCCTCCTGCTGCGCGGCGAGGCGGGGGCGGGCCGGAACGCGCTGCTGCAGCACGCCGCCGCGCTGGCGGAGCAGCAGGGCCGAACTGTCGTCCGGGCGGCGGGCGTCGAAGTGGAGTCCGCGCTGCCCTGGGCGGGCCTGCACCAGCTGCTCCACCCGCTGCTCGCCGAGCTCGCGCGGCTGGACGACCGGACCCGGGAAACCTTCGACTCGGTGTTCGGCGGGCCCCGGAGCTGCCCGCCGAACGTCATGACACTCGGCATCGCCGTCCTCCGTCTGCTGGAGCTCGCCACCGAACAGCGGCCGCTGCTGCTGGTCCTCGACGACGGGCAGTGGCTGGACGAGGCCAGCGCCGACGTCTGCGGCTTCGTCGGCCGGCGCCTGGCGGGCCGCCCGGTGCAGTTGCTGGTCGCGGTCCGCAGTGGCCTCCCGTCCCGCTTCGACGCCGCCGCCCTGCCCGAACTGTCGCTCACCGCCCGCCCCGGCGAAGACGCGCCGGCCCCGGACGAACTGCGCGCCGCCCGGGCGGCCCGCCGCGCCTGCGCCCCGGAACCGGGTGCGCTGACCTGGCAGGAACGCCGGGTCGCCGACCTGGCGGCCGGCGGCCTGACGAACAAGCAGATAGGCGTGCGGATGCACCTGTCACCGCGCACCGTCAGCTCGCACCTGTACCGCGTGTTCCCCAAGCTGGGCGTCACCAGCCGGGCGGCACTGCGCGACGCACTGAGCCGCGCCGCCGGATGACACCTCCGCCACCGAAAGGCATCCAGACATGATCAGCAGGCGTATCTTCACCACGGCACTCGGCCTCGGCCTGGGCGCCACCGCCCTCCCGTCCGGCGCGCACGCCGCCGCACCGGCCCCGACCGTCCCGAGCAGCACGCCGGGCACCCGCACCGGCTTCACCGACCTGAAGCGCGTCCGGGCCGGCGTGCTCGACATCGGCTACGCCGAGCTCGGGCCGCAGCACGGCCCGGTGGTCATCTGCCTGCACGGCTGGCCCTACGACATCCACAGCTTCATCGACGTCGCCCCGCTCCTCGCGGACGCCGGCCACCGGGTGATCGTGCCGTACCTGCGCGGCCACGGCACCACCACCTTCCGGTCGCCGACCACACCCCGCAACGCGCAGCAGTCCGCGATCGCCCTCGACATCCTGGCCCTGATGGACGCCCTGAAGATCCGCCGGGCGGTCCTGGCCGGCTTCGACTGGGGCTCGCGGACCGCCGACATCATCGCCGCGCTGTGGCCGGAACGGGTCAAGGCCCTGGTGTCGGTCAGCGGCTACCTCATCACCAACGTCCCCTCGCAGCAGAACCCGCTGCCCCCGAAGGCCGAACACACCTGGTGGTACCAGTACTACTTCGCCACCGACCGCGGCCGCCTCGCCATGGAGACCCGGCAGAACCGGCACGACCTGTGCCGCCTGGTGTGGGACGAGGTCTCCCCCACCTGGGACTTCGACGACGCCACCTTCGAACGCACGGCCGCGTCCTTCGACAACCCCGACTACGCCGCCATCGTGATCCACAACTACCGCTGGCGCCTCGGCCTCGCCGACGGCGAACGCCGCTACGACCACTACGAACAGCTCCTCGCCGCCCGCCCGGAGATCACCGTCCCGACCATCACCCTGGACCCGGCCCTCGACCCGTTCCTGCCCTCCACCGACGGCAGCGCCTACCGCAGGTTCTTCACCGGCGCGTACGAACACCGCGTGCTCCCCGGCATCGGCCACAACGCCCCGCAGGAGGCCCCGGCGGCCTTCGCCCGGGCCGTGCTGGACGCCGACCGCCTGACGACGGTGCGCGGGTGACCGGCCCCGAGCAGGCCGCGGAGCTGCGCCGAATCCGGTTCGGCGCCCTCCCGCAGCGGATCCCTTTCGCGGACATGGTCGAGGAGCGGCCCGTCCCCCCGACGAACCCGGCGGCCGCCTTCGACCCCGACAGCCAGGCAGTGCGCTTCTCCTGCCTGGCCGCCGACCTGGGCCTCTGAGCCCCCCGCTGACAAGCTGTCACCGCGAAGTGGCCGCTGGACGGACGCCGCCGACGGCGCATCGGAGTGGGGATCAGGCGGGGACCACCCGGTAGCTCAGCGCCGGCCGCGGCAGGTCGGACTGGGCCAGCGAGCCGGTGGCCCACGGGTTGGCGTCGGTGCAGCCCGCGCCGGAGTACAGCACCACGGACGCGGAGCCGGAGGCGACCTGGACCGACCGGGCGGGCGTCGCCAGCGTGTGGCACGTGCCGAAGTCGTCGAGGTCGACCACGGTCACCGCGCCACTCCCGCCGGTGCCCAAGTAGAGGTGGGCGCCCGGCTGCAACGGGGGCCAGCCACCGGCCTGGGCCGATCCGGCACCGAGGCCGATCACGGCCGCGAGGAGGGTCGCCGCGACGGCCGAACCGCGGAGCATTGCCTTGGGTGTGAACATGTGAACCACCTTTCCGTGGGTGTGAGGGTGTTGCTGAAGGGTGCTGCTGCAGGGATCGGCCGGTACTCCGCCCGGAGCCTCCAGCCCTGCTTCTCCGGTTCGGCGATCAGCCCGATCGGCAGACCCGGAGCCGGGCCTCCGGGCCCGGAGGCCCGTCACTCGATCTCGTACATCCCGGCTCCGTCGAGGTACCGCACCGTGTTGAGGTCGCGCTGGAGCACCGCGTCCACCGGGTGCTCCAGCGTCAGGGTCGCCGGGTAGCCCCGGTCGTAGACGGTCGGGGTGATGGGGTCGCCGGGTTCGACGTGCACGGTGAGGTCGCGGAAGCTCTCCAGCTCCCGGATCCGGTCGAGTGCCCGGTAGCGGACCAGCCGCCCGGCCGCCGGGGCGACCAGTGCGGCCCAGGCGAACGCGTGGCGCCGCCGGTAGCCCCGGCCGGCCCGGGCCCGGAACCGCTCCGGGCGGGCACAGGCGTCCACGATCCACTCCAGCTGGCCCTCGCCCAGCACGTGGGCGGTGTAGTACGGGAGTCCGGACATCCGGGCGCCCGCCTCGATCAGCCGCGGGCCGTCCGGCGTCAGCTTGATCTCCAGGTGGGCGGCGCCGTGCCGGATGCCGAGCGCGTCGAGTACCTGGCGTCCGTACGCGGCGAGTTCGGCCACCGGCGGTTCGTCGGAGCGCAGCAGCACCTGGGCCACGACCAGGTCCCGTACCCCGTTGGCCGTGATCCGCTCGGTGCGCCAGGCGTCGGTCAGGTGGTGGATTCCCCCGCTGCCGACGGTGTTCAGGATGTACTCGGTGCCGACCAGGTACTCCTGGGCCACCACCTCCTCGATCGGCTCGCCGTGAACCGTTCCCCGGCTGCGGAGCCCGCGCAGCGCCGCGGCCGACTCCTCCGGCGTGTCGCAGCACGTGACGCCGTCGCCCCAGTAGCTGCGCAGCGGCTTGACCACCGCCACCCCGCCCAACTGTTGGTGCCAGGCGCGCAGTTCGCGCTCGTCCCCGGTGCGGAGCTGCCGCATGACGGGGACGCCCCGGGCCCTGAGCGTCTCGATCTGCAGGTACTTGTCGCGCCGCGCCGCGCTCAACTCCGTGCCGTTGGTGGGCAGTTGGAGCTTCTCGGAGAGCGCGTCGGCGAGTTCCACCCCGGTCTCCCGGCCCGCCAGCACCGCGAGCGGCTTCAGCGCTTCCAGCTTCGCGGCCAGGGCGTCCACCTCGCCGTCGTGCACCAGCACCTCGCTGAACCGCGAGGAATCCACCGGCTCGACCCCGAAGGGGAGTTGGGGCGTGCTCTGCACCTGGACGACCTCGCCGCCCACCGCCCCGAAGGCGTCGATGTGGCCGTAGGCCGCCCCGAACGCGTCGACCACCGCCACCCGGAACGCGGACATTCTTCTGCCTCCTACTGATCGGTCGGAACTGCCGTGAGCGAAAGAACCTCCCGGCGCAGCGCGAGCAGCCGGTGGACGGCGTTCGTGAGCACCTGCCGCACGCCGAACCCCGAGGTGCCGGAGTGATCGGCGTGCAGGATGTCGCTCTCCCCGGCCTGCGCGCCGATCGCCCGGCGGGTCAGCCCGGTCCGGTCCGGGAACGCCTCGGGCACCATGCGCCGGGTGATACCCAGGTGCACCATGCGGAAGTCCACGAATCTGTCGATGAGTTGGACCAGCCGGGCGGTCCCGGCCTGGTCGAGCACCAGCCTGCCGTCCCGTACCGCCTGCCACACGTTCACGCCCAGGCTGGAGGCGCTCCGCCACTGGGCGACGACCGGCCGGGCCCAGGACGGGAAGTAGGACATCGCCTGGTCCAGGTAGCTGCCGTAGTCCACGGTCGGGGGCTGCAGGACCAGTTCGAGCAGCTGGACGCTGGGCATGAACGCCCCGCTCGCTCCGCGCGGCCCGCCGGGGTGGCCCAGGTGGAAGTGCCGGAAGTGGCCGAACGCTTCCCCGGACAGTCTGCGGTAGCTCGCCATGTGCGAGGTGAACTCCGCGACGCAGCGCGCGGCGTCCTCCAGGGCCGCCGCCGGCTTCACGGCATCCGGCGCCGTGACCAGCGCGCGCAGGCCGTAGGCGGCCGACCTGGCCCACGGCTCGGAGAGGTAGTGGCCGAGGTAGAAGTCCCGTTCCAGGGTGCCGAGTCGGCCCTGCGAGAACACCCTGATGTCGCCGCAGCGTTCGTACTCCTCGCTGTTCACGTCGATCAGCAGCTCGTAGCTCAGGTACGGGTCCAGCGAGGGGAACCTCGCGCACTGCGCGGAGATCAGCTCCGTCAGCTCGCGGGGCGCGGCCCGCGGCCCGGCGGGAGCGAATCCACCGCGCATGAACAGCAGGTCGAGCTGCGTGACCCGGGCCGCCCGCGGGTCGTCACCGAGCGCCCCGAGACCGGCCACCATCTCCCGCTGTTTGCAGGCGAGTTGGCTGTACGTCAGGCCGCCTCGCCCGAGCTCGGCCAGGTCTCCTGGAAGGTCGTGCAGAACGTAGTCGCGAAACGGCGAGGAGGACCGGACGAGCGCACGAGGTCCGGAGTCCGCGGAACCGTTGAAGAGATCGTTGCTGTCCACTTCCACTCCTTGTCCGCAACCGGAACGGGGGCGGGCCGCCGACCCGCCCCGGCTCAGCTCAGGGCTTGACGCAGCGGAAGCTGCTCGCGGCGGTCGGGTCTCCGTAGGCGTAGCGGGAGACCATCGGGTAGCGGCACACCTCGCGGGCGAGGTTCCGGCCGTCGGCGGTGGGCAGAGTGGCGTGCAGCACGCCGGGGGCCTGCCCCCGCTCGACCCAGGCGGTCAGCGCTGCCAGGTCGTCCGCACCGTTCAGCGCGCAGTGCGCGACGCCGGGCGCCAGGAAGAGCCGGTAGAAGCCGTCGACCTTCGCGCTGCCGCCCATCCTGGCCTCGACGCGCTTGCGGTAGTCGACCGTGCCGGCGGTGGGGATCACCGGGTCGGCGTCGCCGTGCCAGGTGAGCAGCTTGCCGCCGGCGTCGCGGAACGCGGAGAGGTCCGCGTCCCGGCTGCCGATGACGGTGTCGTACTCGGCGCGGGCCTTGCGGAAGATCTCCTCGAACTGCGGGTACGTCAGGTTCGCCGAGCTGAACCCGGGCTGCTTCTGCACGAACGTGGCGACCCACTGGGCGGGGACGATGAACGGCCGGCCGGTGGTGACGCCGTCCGTGGTGGTGCTGGTGGCGAGGGGGCCGAAGTCGGCGCCGACCGGCAGTCCGTACCAGAGCCGCTTGCCGTCGCTGGAGCGCGGGCCGTCCCAGATCCGGCGGACCACGTCGGCGTCGGCGGCGCTGATCGTGTACTCCTTGCCCTCGCACACCACCTTGGTGCCGATCAGCCGGCGCGGGTCGAAGTCGCAGCGGTTCGGGTTGCTGATCAGCCCGTCGGCGATGCCGTCGAACTTGTCGCAGGCCTTCAGCGCGGCCTGGTTGAACGCGTTGAACTCGCACGTGGTGGGGTACGTGTGCTGCTGGCTCATCACCACCTGCGGCCACAGCGTGGCCACCTCGAACTGGTTCCAGTTGATGGCGGGGGCGGCGGCATTGATGCCGTCGAAGTCGGTGGGGTGGCGCTGCGCCTCCAGGTAGCCCTGGCGGCCGCCGGTGGAGCAGCCGTTGAAGTAGGAGCGGAACGCGGTGTGGCCGTACACGCCGTCGACGACCTGCTTGCCGACGACCGCCATCTCGTGGACGGAGCGCGAGGCGAAGTTCTCCAGCAGCGCGGCGTTGACCTCGCCCTCGGGGTTGAGGCCCCAACTGCTGTCCAGGCCACTGGTGTCCACGCCCGCGTCGGTGGTCGCCGCCGCGTAGCCCTGCTTGACCGCCCCGGCCACCGAGCCGATGCTCCCGGCGGCGTACGCGGCGCCGCCGACCGCCTGGAAACGCCCGTTCCACCCGGACTCCGGCAGCCAGATCTGCACCGTGGCACGGTCGTTGGCGCCCGGGTGGGTCAGCGTGACGGTCACCTCGCAGTGCGCCGGGACGTCCTCGACCTGCCCGCCGCCCAGCGGCGGGGAACCGGGCACCTGGAACGTGCCCGCCGGCACGGCCGTGGCCGTCACCGACTCCACGGCGACACCCTCCGGGGCCGCAGGCCGCAGCGGGCCGCAGGTGAACGGGGCGGGGCCGGAGGCGGCCGGAGCCGCGCTCGCCGGCACGTTGACGGCCGCGGCCGCCGCCAGCGAGAACCCTGCTGCGGCGAGCCTCAGAAGCCGTCGGTCCATGTCTCTCTCCTCGAACTCGGGAATCGCGCGACCACTGTCACCGACCCACCGACTCGGGCACATCAGTCATCTGACGGCAGACTTCCGCGGGCCCGGGCGGCCCGTGGACACCTCGGACACCCGCTCTGCTCCTCCTGACGGGTCACGAGGGGCGGCCGGACCTCCGGTCGCTGTCGCGACCCCGCTTGATGCTCCCTCAGCGGGCGGCGAGGGCCCCGTCGAGCTCGCGACGGCTGGAGATCCCCAACTTGCCGAACACCTTCCGCAGGTGCCACTCGACCGTCCGCGGGCTGAGGAACAGCTGGGCGCCGATCTCCGCGTTGGGGTGCCCACCGGCCGCGAGACGGGCGATCCGCGCCTCCTGCGGGGTGAGTTCCGGCCCGCCGACCGTGCGCTTGCGCACCGTCTCGCCGGTGGCCAGCAGCTCGCGCCGGGCCCGTTCCGCGAACGCCTCCAGGCCCGTCCGCGCGAACTCCTCGTGCGCGGCCCGCAGTTCGTCGCGGGCCCGGGACCGCCGGTTCTGCCGGCGCAGCCACTCGCCGAACAGCAGCCGGGCCCGGGCCTCGAACACGCCGAGCCCGCCCGCGCCGAAGTGCCCGACGGCCTCGCGGTAGCGCTCCTCGGCCTGCCCGGGCTCCCCGGCCAGGGCCTCGGCGACGGCGTGCGCGCCGAGCGCCCACGGCGTGCCGGCCCGGGCCCAGTCGGCCAGCCGCTCCCGGGCCCCGGCCGCCGCGGCCGCGTCGCCGACCCGGACGGCCGCCTCGACGAGCTCCCCGCACGTCCAGTGGTGCACGGCCAGGTCCTGGTACCGCGCACCCCGCAGCGCCGCCTCCAGTGCGAGCGGGTAGCCGCCCAGGCCGTTGTGCAGCACCGCCCGTGCCCACGCCGCGCTCGCGGTGAGCCGTCCGAGGCCGCGCCGCTCGCCCTCCCGTTCGGCCGCCCCGATCGCGGCCAGGGCCGGGTGTTCCCGGCCCTGGTACGCACCGAGCAGGGCCGTCACGGCCAGGCGCGTCGCCGTGCCCGCCGCGTTCTCGACGGCGCTCGCCCCGGCCAGCAGTTCGCGGGCCTCTTCGAAGCACCCCGCGAAGCCCAGCGCGGCCGCCCGGTACGGCAGCGCCACCGCGAGCGTCGACAGCGTGCCCGTCGTCCGGGCGGAGCGCACGGCCCGGTCGGTGACGTCCAGCCAGGCCCCGAGGTCGCCCAGTTCGGCGGCGGCGTTCGCGGCCGCCCACAGCAGGGCCGGGTCCTCGGCCTCGGTGACCTCGCGCAGCGCCCGCGCCAGCAGCGGGCGGGCAGCGGCCGGCCCGTCCGTGGCCCACCCGGCCAGGGCGCGCAGCAGGGCACCGGCCGCCTCCCCGCCGGGCGGCAGTGCCCGCGCCACCTCGCTGACCCGCCGCAGCGCCGAGTCGTCCGCCCGCCCGGCCCGGACGGCCGCGCCGAACGCCGTGAGGCAGGTCTCCCGCGCGGCGGCCGGGTCGAGCCCGCCGAGCCGCTCGGCCGCCTCCAGCAGCGGCCGCACCACGCCGGGCCCCTGATCGGTCAGGTCCGACGCCTTGGCCCGCAGCCGGTGGACGCCGGCCTGCTGCAAGGGGTCCAGCGCCCCGAGTTCGGCGGCGGCGAGCAGGTCGGGCACCCGGGCCGTCAGACCGGCGGCCAGGTACGCCGACGCGGCCGCCAGCGCCCGCCGCGCCCGGCCCTTCGGGTCGGGGGTGAGCGCCGCGGCCCGCTCCAGGAACGAGGCGGCGGCGGCCCGGCCGCCGCGCGCCAGCGCCCGGTCGGCGGAGCACTCCAGGCCGTGGGCCACCTCCTCGTCCGGCCCGGGCGCGGCGTGCGCCCGGTGCCAGGCCTGCCGGTCGGGGTCGCGCCCGCCGTCGGTGGCCTCGGCCAGGGCCCGGTGCGCCGCCCGCAGCGTGGCGGCGTCCGCGCCGCGCCGGACGGCCGAGCGCACCAGCGGGTGCCGGAAGCGCACCACCGCCCCCACGGTGATCAGGTCCCCGGCGGGCGCCGCCGCCTGCGGCCCGATACCCATCCGGCGCAGCGCGTCCCACAGCAGCGGCCCGTCGCCGACCGGTTCGACCGCGGCGACCAGCAGCAGGGCGCGGGTGTCGGCGGGCAGTGCCTCGATCCGCCGCCGGAATCCGTCCTCGACCCGGGTCGCCAGCGGCCCGGCCCCGGGTTCGCCGAAGCCGAACGCCAACTCGGCGGCCGACAGGCCCCGGGGCAACTCCAGCAGCGCCAGCGGATTCCCGCCGGTCTCGGCCACGATCCGGTCCCGCACCCGGGCATCCACCGGCCCGGGCAGCACGCTGTCGAGCAAGGTCCGCGCCTCGGCGTCGGCCAGCCCGCCCAGCAGCAGATCCGGCAGCCCGGCAAAGCCCTCGTCCCCGGCCCCGTCGGCGGCCCGCTCGGCGAACACCAGCGCCACCGACTCGGCGTCCAGCCGCCGCCCGACGAACGTCAGGATCCGCTGGGACATCAGGTCCAGCCACTGCGCATCATCGACCAGACACACCAGCGGCACCTCCGCCGCCGCCTCCGCGAACAGCCCGAGCACCGCCATCCCGACCAGCAGCATCTCGGGCGCCGCCCCGCCGCTCAGCCCGAACGCGACCCGCAGCGCGTCCTGCTGCACCTGCGGCAGGCGTTCCAGCCGGTCCAGCAGCGGCGCGCACAGCCGCTGCAGCGCCGAGTACGCGAACTCCGCCTCGGCCTCCACCCCGGCCGCCCGCACCACCTGCAACTGACCTGCCAGCGCCGCCAGTTGATCCAGCAGCGCGGACTTCCCGACGCCCGCCTCCCCGCGCAGCACCAGCACCCGGCTGCGCCCGCCGCGCACCTCGCGCAACAGCCGCTCCCACTCCGCCGACTCCCGCTCCCGTCCGAGCAGTTGACGCTTCCCCAGTTCCGCCATGTCCCCTCCGGTGCAGACCCCCTCCCGGAGGAACTGCACCCATCCTACGAACCCTGCCCGGAAGCCGGGCCGGCGTCAGTGCGGCGGCTCCGGAGTGTCCACCAGCAGGTCGAACGCCAGCCCGCTCGCCCCCTCGCCCCGCCCCGCGCCGCGCTTGGCGCCGAGCCACACGCACACCCGGCCGCTGCGCCACCGCGTCCGGTGGTAGGCGACTGAGAGCCGGGTGCCGGTCTGCGGGACTTCCTCCTGGTTGACGAAGTACCCGTGCGGCGTCGCCGCGTCCAGGCCCTCGCGCAGCAGCGAGGTCCTGGGCTGGACGGGCGGCAGGACGTCCACCACGTCGGGCATCGCGGCGCGTTGCAGTTGGACGGTGCGGTTGTCACCGGGGACGTGCACGGGGATGAACGGGATCCAGTTCTCGGGGACGGAGTTCATCGCCTCGTAGGCGATCGGCGCGAGCGGCGCGTCCGGCGGGGCGGGCGGGTGCAGGCGCAGGTGGTGGGCCCGGATCTCGGCGGCGACCTCGCTGCCCCGGCGGCCCGGGCCGGTGGGGCGCGGGACGGTCAGCTCGATGCCCCAGACCAGGTCGGCGGCCTCGTCGCGGATCAGCGACACCTCCTCCAGCGCGGGGCCGTCGGCGACCTTCGGGACACTGGCGGGCAGGAGCAGGCTGGTGTCGGCGGCGGTGCCGGGGCCGGCGTCGATGGTGTCGAGGGTGTACATCGACCAGCGCTGCCAGTCCTCGTCCAGGCCGGTGCCCGCCGGGGTGATCCACCGCCGCTGCCCGAACACGTCGGTGATCGCCAGGCCCTGGATCGACGCCAGGGTGCCGACCGGCAGTTCGCACGGGAGCTGGAACCAGTTGTTGCTGTAGACCAGCGCGAACTCCAGGAAGATCAGCCGGGCCAGGTCGGTGCTGTCCGGCGACACCGCGGCGAAGTTGGTGCCGCCGTCCTCCACCGCCCACCAGCGCGGCAGCGGCATGCCCGCGTAGCGCAGCGGCGCCGGGAAGACGGTGCGGTTGATCGGCGGGAGCGGCGGTTCGGCGCCGCCCACGGGGTGGTCGGGGTCGATCGAGAAGGCGTGCCAGTCGAGTTCGCCGCCGGGGAACTCCTGCGCGGTGAGCACCTTCTCGGTGCCGTCGGGGGCGGTCCCGGCCACCGAGAAGCGGTGTTCCAGGCGGCGCGGGTCCCAACTGGCGTCGCCGTTCGGCTGGTCGATCAGGTCGTCGAACCAGGCGACCAGGCGCTTGCCGAGAGCGTCGAGGGCGGGGTAGTGCAGGTGCAGGATGTCGTTGATGCCGTCGGAGGCGTGGCCGCCGTCCTTGATGTGCCGGTAGAGCTGGTAGCCGTCCATCCGGCGTCCGGCGACGGCCTGCAGGGTGGCCCAGGTCTCCGGGTCGGACACCCGGGGCGCGTCGGTGTCGGTGGTCGGGTCGGGCAGCGCGATCGGGTACAGCCGGACGTACTGGCCGCGGAAGTCGAAGGCGATGTCGGCCAGCACCTGGTCGCGGCCCAGCAGTTTGAGCCACCGCCGGCCGATCGCCAGCCTCAGGTCGAAGGCGATCCGGTCGCTTCCGGCCGCGAACGCCGGTGGGCGCCGCTCGGCGAGCGCCTCCAGCGGCCGGTCCGGCGGCAGCGGCTCGGCGGCGCCGCCGGCGGGGCGGAAGCGGCTGGGCCGGGCGCCGGCGATCGAGTAGGTCGCGGTGACGGGTGAGCCGCCGTCGGTGGCGCGGAACTCGCCGAGCTGCCACTGCCGGGTCAACAGCCAGAGCGGGTCGCGTACTTCGGCCCGCAGCGCCCGCTGGAAGTCGGTGGTGCGCGGCCGTCCCTCCAGCCGGTTCCACACCCCGACGGCCGGGTTCGACCGTCCGGCGAGCGCCTTGGGCAGGTCGGCGATACGGGGCTCAGGCATGGGCGGCCTTCCAGCGCTGGTTGGCGGTCGCGAGGTCGGTGGAGATGGTGATCGGCTGCCGGGTCGCGGACATCACGGTGGCGGGCAGCAGTTGGGCGTAGGCGGTGTTGTCGAGGTGCTCGGGTTCGACGCCCCGGGCTTTCGCCAGGTCGAGGGTCTCGCCGATCGCGGCGATCAGGTCGTCGGTGTTCCAGGTGCCGGTGCGCACCGGCGGCACGACCAGCAGCATGGCCTGCGGCGGCTGGGAGTCCGGCCCGTCGTAGTGCAGCGCGATCCCGGTGGTCTCGCGGTCGGCGGGAATCACCTCCGTCCATTCGTCGAACAGCAGGCCGACCTGGGTGCTGGAGGGAATCGGCGGGGCGGGCGCGTAGTGGGCGGTGAACAGCACCTTGTCCTCGGTGATGGCCGCGCCGGAGGCGAACTCCATGGCCAGCCAGTGGTCGTTCGGCCGGTAGGGCAGCTGGATCGGCGTCAGTTGCGGTTCGGCGGACTGGAGCAGGTTGCCGAGCAGGCCGCCGGGCCCGCGCAGGGCGTCGCTCAGCAGGACGGCCTGCTCCCACAGCCGGGGCTTGTCGCGGACCCGGGCGATGCCGTGCGCCCAGTCGTCGATCGGGAAGTCCCGTCCGAACGGGGGCTGGGTGAGGTGCTGGACGAGGGTGCCGCTGTCGGCGAGGGCGTTCTTCCAGTCGGCGGCGAGCTGCGGGCCGGGCGTGAACTCCGGTACGGCGAGGACGTCCTGGCCGATCAGCGCCTTGAGCGCCTCGATCGCGGCGGCGACCTGGTCCGGCCCGGTGACGGCCGCGTCGTACGCGGCGAGCGCCCGGTCCGCGCCCGCGAGCCGGGCGAGGACCTCGGTGTGCAGCGCGCCCGCCCGGTCCAGCAGGTCGCGGCAGAACAGCACCACCCGGTCCTGGAACGGCTGGAGGCTGAGGTCGGTCGGGTCGAAGGCGGTCAGCGGGAGCTTGCCGGCGACTTCGGCGAGCAGGCCGCTGAGCGTGGTGCGGACGGTCCTGGCCTCGGCCCGGAGCGAGGCCAGCTTGTTGGCGAAGGCCTGCCGCCGTCCGGTGATGATCCCGCGCAGGACGGCGGGCAGCGCGGGCAGCGGCGTGGTGGGCGTGGTGGCGATCAGCCGTTCCGCCTGTTGCAGCAGCCGGAACCGCTCGGCGGCGGAGGTGGGAGGCGGCAGCGCGTCGTAGGCGGCGAGCAGCGCGTCCGCCCGGGCCAGGGCCCTGGTCATCCGGTCCGCGGCGTCGGCCACGGCGGCCAGCACCTCGGTGAAGACGCCGCGCCGCCACATGGCGAGTTCGCCCCAGCCGCTGCGGACCATGCCGAACCCGGCGGCGGTGGTGACCAGGTTGGCGTACCCGGTGAGCAGGGTGTCGACGGTGGCGAGGATCTGCTCGCGCTGCGGTGGGGCGCCCGCCGGGTAGAGCGGTGCCAGCGTGGCGAGGTAGCTCTCGACGTCCGTGCGCAGCACGTCGAGGGAGGCCCGGACGGCGGCGGGGCGTTCGCGGGGCAGCGAGACGGCCTCGTCGGCGGCCCGGTCGGCGGGGGCCGGTCCGGCGGCGGGCATCAGGTCGGTGGGGCGCAGCGGCCGGGCGGTGGTCAGCAGCGGACGCAGCACGCCGATCAGCGGGGCGAGTTCGAAGAAGGTGAGCTTCCCGGCGACCCGGTCGGTGTAGTGGATGGTCAGTGCGGCGTCGGGCCGCGGGTTGTCGAGGGCGATGACGGCGCCGGTGATCCGGTCGTCGAGGTCGGTCATGGCGCTGTCGCCCGCCGGGCGCACCGCCCAGAGCAGGTCGATGGGTTGCAGGTGGAGGTCGAACTGGCTGAGGGTGCGGCTGCGGGGCTGTCCGGTGATCGGGTCGGTCCAGGTGACTCGGGCGACGACGCCGGTGGCGGGCGGCAGCAGTGCGGGCAGCCAGGCGTTGACGGCGGGTTCGGCCTGGGCGCGCGGGGTGTTGTGGGACAGCGGCGGCGCGCCGGTGTCGGGTTTGAGGCCGGGGGTGAGGCGCAGGCCGAAGCGGTGGGTGAGGGTGGTGCCGCTGCGGGGGGTGGTGACCACGGCGGGTTCCGGCGGCAGTCCTTCCTTGGCGTACGCGTCGAGGGTGGCGGAGGCGCGTTCGGGGTTGCCGAGCAGTGCCTGGTGGGTGCTTTCGGCGATCGCGAGGTCGGAGAGCGCGTCGTGGACGTCGAGCAGGTCCTGGACGGAGCGGTCGACGACGGCCTGCTGGGTGGCGTCCACGGCGGGCAGGCCGTCCAGGCCGAAGGGGTAGGTCTGCGGCGCGTCGCCCCTGGTGAGCAGGCGGACCAGGGCGAGGCCGTCGATGACGTTGTGGGCTTCGATCTGGCCGATCGCGAGGGGTGTGGCCGGGTCGGGCCGGTCGGCCTGGCCGGGGACGGTGTCGGCGATCCGCCCGGCCCGCAGCGGGAACTCGAGGCGCAGCGCGGAGATCAGGAAGTCGACCTCGGCCTGTTCGTGGGCGTCGTGCAGGGCGCGTTCCAGCCGGTAGCCGAGCAGGGCGCCCAGGGACTGCCCCTGGCGCATGCCGTCCAGCAGGCCGAGGGCGATCCGGACCCGCCCGGAGCTGAGGTTCACGGCGAACGAGCCGGGGTTCTGCGGTGAGCCGTTGGCGAGGTAGCCGGCCCGCAGGACGGCGGCGGTGCGGGCGTGGCCGGGTGACGGGGCGTGCAGGTGGCCGCCGTTCCTGGCGTCGTGCAGCAGCGGCCCGCTGCCCTGGAAGACCTGGGCGAGCGGCCCGGTCAGGGTGATCTCGGTGAGGGTGCTGGTGTCGCGGCGGCGGACGTCCTCCAGCCAGCCGTAGACGCCCAGGTGGAGGCCGCGGGTGGCGGGGGCGGTGCCGTCGGGGCCGTAGCGCAGTTGGGCGAGGCGCTCGTTGGCGAGGCCGAGGCGCCAGGCGTCGAGCCGGTAGGTGGCGCAGTCCAGGTGTTCGGCCAGGACGCGTTCCAGCCGGGCGGTGGGCAGGGTGGTCAGCAGGTCGAGCGCGGCGGCCTGTTCGGCGAGCCGGGCGGTGGCGGGGGCGGTGCCGAGGATGCGGGGGATGTGGTCGACGACCAGGCGGGTGGGGTCTCCGGTGATCTCCGGTGCGGGCGAGTAGAGCCGCCGGAACCGGCTCTCGCTGGGCAGGCTCTGGCCGGGCGCCGGGATCCTGACGTGGATGAACGCCGGGTCGGCGGCGGCCTGTTCGGCGGGGCCGGCGATACCGGCGGCGATGGCGAGTTCGGTGGCGGCGTCGGCCCAGCCGAGCAGCAGCGCGTGGCGGGCCAGCAGGTACAGCAGCGCGGACGGCAGGTCGTCGTCGGGGAAGCCGGCCTCGGTGCGGATGGTCTCCAGGTCGGTGCGGGCGTGCGCGGCCAGCCACTGGAGGTAGTTGGCGCCGTCGGCGGTGTAGGGCCGGATCGGGTCGGTCTCGGAGAGCGGCCGGTCGTCGACGGGCGGGGCGAGCAGCGGGTGCTGGGTGTCGGCGAACAGGCGGCGGGTCAGGTCGGGGTCCTGGGCGTTGCCGGTGTCGGGGTGGCCGAAGCGGGTCAGCAGGGCGCGGATCGGGCCGGGCTGGTTGAGCCGTTCCAGGGCGGGCAGGACGGTCGAGCCGAGGGCGCCGAGGTTCTCCCGGTTGAAGACGTCCTCGACGCTCAGCGCGTACCGCTGGTAGTACTCGGCGGAGGTGGGGTGCGCGGCGAGGATGTCCAGCAGGTGCTGGTGGGCGTCGGCGCCCTGGGCGCCGAGATGGGCGACCTTGCCGGTGGCGGCCTGCCAGTCGGCGGCGGCGGCCTGGAGCACGGTGTACAGGCCGCGGCGGTGGGGCGCGACGGGGTCGGTGTCCGGCCAGGCGAGCCGGGAGAACGCGGTGGTGGGCAGGATCCCGTAGGGCTGCCGGCCGATCTGCACGGCGGGGAGGGGGCCGCGGCCGGAGACGTGGCCGAGGAAGTACTGCCGGGTCTGTTCGACGACGGCGCGGCCGAACACCGGGTGCAGCACGGTCTGCAGGTGGTTGCCCCAGGTCGCGGGCCACAGGGCGGTGTCGGCGGCGCGGGCGTCGCGCTGGTCGGTGGTGTCGGCGCCCGCCATTCCGGCGAGGTCGGCGGGGTCGAGGCCGAGCAGTTCGGCGAACCACTGGCCGTCGGTGCGGGTGGTCCAGTCCGCCCCGGCGGGGGCGGCGCGCAGCCCGGTGGCGGAACGCAGCCCGGCGTCGGCCTGCTGGGTGGGGTCCACGCCGGCGGGTGCCTGGGCGCTGTTGTTGGTGGGGGTGCCCTGGGGCAGCAGGCCGAGCCCGGCGGGGCTGCGGAGTTGCCGGGTGAGCCGGTCGGTCAGGTCGGCGGCGGACTGCTCCGGGGTGGACTGGGCGCGCAGGCCCAGCACCACCAGCCGGTCGAGGCCGCCGGCCAGGTCGGCGGTCAGCGGGATCCGGAAGCCCATGCCGTCGGTGACGGCCCGGTCGAAGTCGGTCAGCCAGCGCAGTGCGTCGGGGACGGTCAGTACGCCGGTGGTCTCGTCGGCCTTCAGCGGGTCGGTGGAGCCCGGGTCGGGGCTGACCGCGAGGCTCGCCGGGACGGGGTTGCCGACCAGGTCGAGCACCTTGGTGCCGCCGGCCCAGCCGAGCAGCCGCAGCCGGTCGGGCAGCAGGCCGGCCGTGGCGGCGACCGTCCAGGACTGCGGGGCGATGCCGGTGTCCGGCGGCCGGGGCACCACGGGGAAGGCCACCAGGACGGCGTCACCGCTCTCCAGCGGGGCGGCCTCGATCCCGGCGGGCCGGCGGGCGCGGATCACCGCCGCCCTGGCCTGGCCGACTGCGGCAAGCAGCGCGGTGTCGGCGGCCCGCAGTTTCAGGCGGTCGCCGTGGGCGCGCCAGACCGCCGTCCAGTAGTCGGCCGTCGGTTGCCGGTCGGCGGCGGGCAGCGCGGTGGTGGTGAGGACGACGAGGACGGTGGTGCCGGCGGGGACTTGCATCGGCCGGTCGCCGGGGTTGGCCGGCCGGTGGTTGCTCAGCAGCCAGGTGGCCCGCCCGGGGGCGATCCGGCCGACCAGTTCGTGCCAGGCCGCGCGGTCGCCGACGGGGTTGCCGCCGGTGCGCCACAGCGCCGTCCAGTAGGCGTCGAGCGCGCCGAGTTCGGCCTCGGTGGGCCGGGGTTCGAAGGTGTCGACGGACCAGTCGTCGGGGAAGACGCGCACCAGCAGTTCGGTGGCGGTGAACGTGGTCTCGATCCGTACCGGGCCGAGCAGGACGGGGAAGTCGTCGCTCAGGGCGTTGTCGGCCATACCGGGAGCATCTCCTGTGCGTGAATGGCGACCATGATCGGCGCCCGGAAGAGGATGTAGGCGATATCGGCCGAGCTCAGCCGCGAGTACCACAGCGGCAGTGCCGCGTCCTCGGTGTGCTGCTGCTTGGTGTCCGGGTCCTCCTCGGCGGGGTCGAGGGGTGCCAGCGGGACGTGCGTGGTGTCGGTGAACTCGACGAAGCCGAGCTGGTCCGGGTCCACGTGCTGCCAGCCGAGGTCGTTCCACAGTTCGACCGGCGGTGGCGGGCCGGGCTCGGGTTCGTTGAGGCCGAAGCGGGGTTCGCCGGGGCGTTCCTTGATGACGAAGAACCAGCCGGGGTCGCCGGGCGGGTTGCCGCGCGCCTCGGCGGCGTCCAGGTCGAAGCCCAGCAGGTAGATGTCGGGTTCGACCTTGGCCTCGTAGAGCGGCAGCCGGACCAGGTCGGGCGTCGGGTGGTCCTCGTCGGGCAGCGGCGCGGGGATGCGTTCCCCGGTGGTGATCGGGTTTCCGGCGTCGTCCAGCGGCCAGGCCGCCCGGTGCGCGTACACGGCGGTGTTCGGGTACTTCTTCAGCAGTTCGCCGCGGATCACCAGCACCAGGTCGTCCTTCTGCGCGGTGCCGGGCAGCTGCCGGTTGTCGTTCTCGCCGAGCAGCGCGGCGGGGCCCCAGCGGTGGATCGGCTTGATGTCGTAGAGCCGCTCGCGGCGCTGCTCGGGGCTCTCGCCGGGCGGGGAGAGCGCGGCGCGCGGGTCCCAGAACTGGCGGAACGGGGTGCCGCGCTGGTCGGTCGGGTACTCGCGCCACAGCATCAGCCGGGCCATCTCGTGGTTGAGGCCGACCAGGAAGGACTCGATGAAGCGGCGGTTGTTGGCCAGCAGGGTGATCGAGTTCGCCGGGATCAGGCCGAGGTTGGGCGCGAACACGTCCGTCGACAGGTCGAGCAGCGACCGGTACATCGGCAGGTCGATCACCGGGTAGGCCATCGCCTCGATGAACTCCTCGGCGAACGGACGCAGCCGCTCGGGCACGTCCACCGAGCCGAGCAGGCACCGGGGGACGGTGGTGTCCGCACGCAGCCCCTGCAGCACCGTGTCCGTCGTCCCGGCGACACCGAGCGGTTCCCGGGCGGGGGCCTGCCCGACGGCGGTGGCCGCGTCCCAGCCCTGGTAGAGCTCGGTCAGCGCGTCCTTGAACCGCTGTGCCTCGGGGCTGTCGATGGTGCCGCCGGTGGTCGGCGGGACGGGGTCGCCGAGGTCCTTGAGGACGAAGTCCGGGCTGTGCGGCAGCGCGCCGACCGGGTCCGCCGCCGCCAACAGGCCGACGCCGGGGTGCAGTTCGTGGTCGAGCTGGTCCGGGGTGACCAGGGCGGCCGGTTTGACCTTGGGCGCGGCGGCGGTGACGGCGCCGGTGTCGGCGTCCATCCGGGGCAGCAGCGCCTCGGGGGGCTGGTCGGGCGGGAAGGTCAACGAGCGCATCAGCCGGGCGCCGGGGCGGGTGAGGCGCCGCATCGTCGCGGACAGCGGCGCGGCCGCGACCCGGCTGGCCGCCACCTGGAAGCCGACGGCCAGCTGCTCGGCGCCGGGGTCCGCCCCCGCGAGCAGGGCCGGCCCGGGCCCGGGGGTGGTGACGCGGGGGTGCGCGGGCGCGGTCAGGGTCAGGTACTTGCCGGTGGGCGGCGGCGCCACCGCACCGGCCGGGGCGGCGGGCGGGGACAGGTGCTTGACCTGGAGCCGGTGCCCGACCTCGCGGGCCAGCTGGGCGGCGCGGATCTTCGCGTTGGCCGCCAGGACGTCGCCGATCTGGGCCCACGCGGCGTCCATGAACTCGTCCTGCCGCGCCTGGACGACCTTGGTGCCGAAGTTCGCGGCGACCCGGTGGCGCGGGTCGAGGTTGAGCCGGTGCACCCAGTTGCGGTTGGCGGGCGAGGGCAGCGGCTGCCCGGCGCCGTCGATCAGCAGGTGGTTGGTGAGCGCGTGCCAGCGGCCGTACAGCGGCGGGGTGATCACCGGATCGACGCCCGCCGACAGCGACCGGGCCTGGTCGGCGGGCAGCGCGGCGTGCACGGCCGCCGGGGTGGCGGACTGGTACGCCTCGGCCAGGTTGACCAGCTTCGCCAGCGCCTGCTCGAAGGGGTGCGGGTACGGCGCGGCGGGCGGCGGCTTGTCGTACCAGTTGTCCCAGTTCTCCCAGTCGTCGATGGGCTGCTCGGGCACCTGGAGGGCGCCGCCGAGCTTCAGCACCCCGCCGATCGCGGCCGGCGTGGTGATCGGCGGCAGGCCCGGCCCGGCCGAGCGGTGCACGTCCAGGTCGCGGCGGCCGACCGCGGGGTCGGGGCGGCGCGGCTTCAGCAGCCGGACCAGGTACTCGAAGTCACCGGTGGCACCGGTGGTGAACGACCAGCGCAGGTAGTAGGGCAGTTGGCCCTCGCCCTTGCGGTCGGGGTAGTGCGGGCCCCAGCTGGAGTACAGCGCGCCCGGCGCCTGCCCCGGATCGAAGCCGAGCCCGGCGAGCCGCCCGGTCTCGAACGCGGGCACCAGGAACGCCTCGTACGCCCGGTCGTGCTGAAGGTGGCGCGGGCAGACCAGCCGCGAGCAGGCCCGGTCCGGGTCGGTGCGCAGGATCCCGGCGAGCGCCCCGAGCACCGGGTCGCCGGGCCCAGTGAGCTCCCGGGCCACCGCCTCGTCCAACGAGCCGTTGACGTGCACGTGCGCCCAGGCACCGAGCTGGTCGGGCGGCGGGAGGGCGTTCGGGTCCTTGACGGTGACGAACGGCAGCGGGGTGCCGCCCCCGCCCTCCTCGAACTCGGCGGGCGCGCCCGTCGCGTCGGTCCGGGCAGCGAGCACGACGAGCGCCAGCCAGGGCGCGAGGCGGTCGGTGGAGCCGTCGGCCACCGCGGGGCTGTAGCGCCAGGGGAAGTCCTCGTCGTAGAACTCGATGTGCGCGAGGTAGTTGGGCTCGATGTTGGTGGTGCCCGGCAGCGGCTCCCGCCGGGAGACCGCCCGGGCCTCGACACCGACCACGTCACCGGGCCCGTAGAGCTGCACCGCCCGCTCGACGCTCCGACCGAGCGGGGTGCCGTCCAGCGCCTCGCCGCTCAGCAGCAGCTTGACGGGGATGGTGGCGCGGGCGGCGGCGCCCGGGTCCTGGGTGATCCGGGTGGACAGGCCGGAACGCAGCCACGGCAGGAACGAGTAACCGTTCGCGGTCATGCGCCGCTCCCCTGGAACAGCTCGGTGGCGGCGGTGAGTTCGGTGGCCGCCGGATCGGCGGCGGCCAGTCCGGAACGGGCGGCGCCGCCCGCGACGAGCACCCGCTTGTCGGGCAGAACCGCCGCGGCGAACCCCCACCGGCCGGTGAGCAGGCCCGGTTGGGCCGTCCAGCTGTCGGTGGCCGCGTCGTACTGGACGACGCTGCGGTACCCGGCCTCGTCCGCCTCGCTGCCGGTCCCGCCGATCACCAGCACGGTGCCGGTGCCGACGGCGACGGCGCGGTGCTGGGCGCGTCCGGCGGGCATGTCCTTGGCGGCCGTCCAACTGCCGGTGGTGAGGTCGTACTTCTCCGCCGTCCGCCGGCTGACCGGGTCGAAGGTGCCGTCGTCCCCGGCCCCCGGAGCGCGGCCGCCGGTCACCAGCACCGTGGTGTCGGACAGCGCGGTGGCCTGGTGCAGCGCGCGCGGACGCAGCAGGCTGCCGGTCGGACTCCAGGTGCCCGTGGCCGGGTCGTACAACTCGCAGAAGGCGAGCGCCGGATCCTGGCCCGTCCCGACGGCGGCGGCGCCACCGACCACCAGCACCTTGCCGTCCTTGAGCACCACCGCGACATGCCCGGACCGGGCGTCCGTGAGCTCCCCGGCCGCCGTCCAGCTCCCCGCCACCGGGTCGTACAGCTCTGCGGACCGCAACGCCTTGATGGTGCTCCCGGACCGCACGGCGCTCCCCCCGGCAACCAGCACCTTGCCACTCGGCAGCAGCACCGCGCTGTGCCCCCAGCGGGCCTGGCTCATGCTGCCGACCGGGCTCCAGGTGTCGGCCGCCGGGTCGTACACCTCGGCCGTGGCCAGCCCCGGCGCGGTGGAACCGCCGATACCGCCGCACACCAGCACCTTGCCGTCGGCCAACGCGACCACCGCGTGCAGCCGCCGGGGCGAGGGCTGGGTGGCGGTCGCCGTCCAGGTGTCGGCGGCCGGGTCGTAGGCGACGGCCCGCCCGAGAGCGGCACCACCGGAATCGGTGCCGCCCACCACCAGGACCTTCGAGGTCCCCTTGAGCACGACCGGCCTGTCGTGCTGCCCGTACCAGGCCGTGGCCCCGGTCAGATCATGGGCGGCGGTCCACTTCGCTGCGGCCGGCGCGATGGTGCTGGTCATGGGAGTCGAACCTTCCGTCATGGGGACTTGCGAGTTCACCGGGGAGCGAGCCGGACCGGTCATGGTGGAAGAACCTCCGCCGCGGCGAGACGTAGCCGGCAAGCACCGGAACCCTCCGGCACCGGGCGACCGACGCTCCGGCGGCACCAGCGAGTCGGACCGCCCACCGACCGCCGCCCCGAACACCGGACCGCCACCGCCGCACGCCCCCACCCCGCCGCAGGACCGGCCATGCTCGCGCAACCCTCCGTCATCAGGGGACGTACACCTCGGCGGTGACGGCGAGCTCGACCGCCTCCGGCCCGGGTGCCGCCGCGCCGGCCCGCGCGGTGCCGCCGGCCACCAGCACCCGGCCGTCCGTCAGTTCCGCGACCGCGAAGCCGAAGCGGCCGGTGCCGAGCCCGCCGGTGAGCGTCCAGCTGCCGAGGGCGGGGTCGAGGACGGCCACCTGGCGGAAGCCCGTCTCGAAGGCCGGCCCTCCCGTGCCGCCGAGGAGCAGGACCAGGCCGGAGCGCAGGGCCAGGCAGCGGTGTCCGCGGCGGCCGCCGCCCGGCATCGGGCCGAGGGCGGTCCAGGTGCCGGTGGCCGGGTCCCAGACCTCGGCGGTGGCGAGGCTGCGCGGGTCGTAACCGCCTGCCGGGGCCGTCGCGTCGCCGCCGGTGACCAGCACCCGGCCGTCGGGCAGCAGCGTGGCCTGGTGGCCCTTGCGGGCGGTCAGCAGGCTGCCGGTCGGTGTCCAGGTGCCGGTGGTCGGGTCGTACAGCTCGCAGTGGGCGAGGGCGGCGTCCGGTCCGCCGGTGGGCAGCGCGCCGCCGACCACCAGGACCTTGCCGCCCGCCAGCAGGACGGCCCGGTGCCCGGTGCGGGCGTCGGTCATCGCGGGGCCGGTGGCGGACCAGGTGAGGGTGGCCGGGTCCAGCAGTTCGACGGTCGCCAGCGCCCGGCCGCCGGCGCCGGTGCCGCCGGTGACCAGCAGTCGGCCGTCGCCCAGCGTGGTGGCGGCGTGCCCGTGGCGGGCGGTGGCGAGCGCGGCGGTGGACGACCAGGTGCCCGGCGCCGGGTCGTAGACCTCCGCCGAGGCGAGAGCGCCCGCGGTGCCGAGGCCGCCCGCGACCACCACCCGGCCGTCGCCGAGCCTGCTCGTGCTGTGCCCGGAGCGGGCGGTCGCCAGCGCGGGCGCGGCCGTCCAGGCACCGGCCACCGGGTCGAACAGGGCCACCGAGCCCTGCGCCGATCCAGCGGCATCCGCTCCCCCGGCCACCAGCACCTTCCCGTTGGCCAGCCGAACCGCCTCGACCTCCCCGGCGGGCACCGGCAGCCCTCCGACCGCACTCCACGCACCCGGCGCGGCGGGCGACCCGACGGCCTCCTCCTCCGGGATGACGTGCAGCCGGCCCGCCAGCGCCCCGTCCCGCCCGATCCAGTCGGCGAGCGCGTCCTCGGCGGTGGCCCGGCTGCGGAAGGTCCCGCCGACGCCCCCGGCCGGCGGGTGCGCCTGGACGTTGTTGCGGAGGTTCGCGACCACGAAGCGCCGGTCGGTGAGCCGCACGGTCTGCTCGGCCGCGAACGGCTGGCGCAGCTGGGCTTCCCGCTGCGAGATCGGCGAGCGGCTGGTGCTGCTGCCCTGGAGCAGTTGGCCGAAGATCGCGGGGCTGACGTCGTGGAAGCGTTTCGGCGCGGCGACGGCGGAGCGGGCCGCCATCGGGACCACCCGGCGTGCGGCGGCGGCCGTCGCGGGCGCGCCGCTGTCGATGATGTGCAGTTCGTACCGGGCGCTGCGGCGCACCACCCGCGGCGAGAGCAGGGTGCCGGCGGCCGCGGTCAGCTCCAGTCCGGCGTCCTGGGTCTCGTACGCGGGGCGGGAGAGCTTGGCGGCGTCGTCCAGGTCCTGGAACTGCGCCATCGCGAACCTGTCGCCGGTGACGGAGACCCTGGCGAGGCCGCTGTCGGGGGCGGGTGCGATGCCGAACCGCCGCCCGTCGCTGGGCCGTTGGGCACCGATCCGGTCCAGCCGGACATCCAGCGGGACCGCTCGCTGACGGACGAACAGGGTGCCGAGCGGGTGCAGCACCAGCTGGTCGGTGGGGGGCAGCTGCCGAAGGGTGACCAGCGGGTTGAAGCCGCCCGAGGGCAGCTGGGTCTGCCAGCTCTCGATCTTGCCGAACTCGCCTGCCAGCAGCGGGAGTACGGCCACCGGGGGCAGGGTGGTGTTGTGTTCCTCGCCCCAGGTGATGTCGAAGTCGGCGGAGATCTCGAAGAACAGCAGCGAGATGGAGCCGCGGCCGTGCGCCCGCCAGGGCGCGGGGCCCTCCAGCGCGAAGTTCAGGTCGATGCCGAACACGCCGACGCCGAAGGCCTTCAGGGTGACCCCGGCGGAGATCCGGATGGTGAACGCGAACGGCGAGAAGCGGAACAGCGCGTCGAAGGAGAGGTGCCCCTCGATGCCGAACCCGCCGAAGCCCAGCCGGAGTTCGGCGGCCGCGCCGAACTGCACGGTGTTGCTGGTGACGGCGAAGTAGCCGGAGACCCGGATCAGTTGGCCGGGCCGGTTGAGGATGTCCACGGAGAGCCGCTTGGGCACCGGGAACGGCAGCGGCGGCGGCTTGAAGGACGGGTGGAAGCCGCCGACCGTCAGCACGAAGTCCGGCGCGTCGCCCCAGGCGACCAGCAGGCCCATCCCGCCGTCGATGGTCATGGTCAGTACATGCGAGTCGAAGAGTTCGGCGAAGAACCAGAGCCTCGATTTGTCGACCTCCAGCGCGCCCACGAAGTTCACCTGGAGCGCCAGCAGCGGCAGGTCCTTGCTGGGCAGCAGGCACTGGAGCACGCCGAGGATGGCGATGTCCCCGGGCGGGATCTCGATGACCACGCCGAGCGAGACGCTGACCAGCGTGGGTGTCCCCCAGCCGATCCTGGCCATCGGCCCGATCAGGAACCGGCCCTGCTCGGGCGGGAAGAAGCGGCGCAGGTCGGAGAGGATCCGGGGGGCGTTGGCGATGACGTCCTTGGGGAACATCACCGATTCGACCGAGCCGGTCCGCACGCCCTCCGCCAGGGCCTGCAGGTTCATCGCCCGGTTCAGCCCGATCAGGCCGCCGACCGCCAACAGCGTGAATCCGTAGCCGAGTTGGATACCGGTGGAGCCGAAGTCGGTGGTGATCACGATCAGCAGCGAGAAGCCGCTGCCGCCGTCGGGCATCCGGGTGCTGATCAGGCCGATCGCCTTGAGCTCGACCAGTCCGGCGAAGTCCAGGTCGAGGGCGCCCGCGTACTCGCCGCGGTCGGGATCGAAGGACAGGAACCCGCCGCCCTTGACCGCCCCCGCGTCCACCGACAGACCCACGCCCTTGGGCGGTTTGAAGCCGAAGGTGAGATCGACGGGGCCGAGGTTGCCGTCCCCGCCGGAGCGGAAGGCCACCTCGGCGTTGAGCCCGATCTGCTCCACCACGGCGGTGACGGGGCCGAGTTGGGCGCGGAAGGACGCGCCGAGGCCGATCGGCAGCCCGTCCGGTCCGGGCGCGGCGGAGATGGTCAGGCCCTGGATCTCCAGCGGGCCGAGCTCCAGGTGCGCCGGGAGCTGGAGCTCCAGGTTGGAGGTGCCGCGGAAGTAGAAGCCCTGCCGGTAGGAGAGACCGACCGTCAGATCGGTGCCGAGGGTGAACCCGCCGGCGGGCAGCACGGCGCCGACGAAGCCGTCCGCACCGGCCGGGGAGAAGACGAACTCCAGCCCCTCCAGGCCGAATTCGGCGAAGAAGTCGACGGCGTCCCCGACCAGCCGCACCCCGCCCGCGCCGGAGATCCGGCTCAGCTGGAGCCGCGTGCCGTCGGCCTGGCCGAACAGGATGCGCGGCTGGTCGGCCGGGCCGGACCGGTCCACCTGGACGTCGATCGAGCCCTTGGCGTGCACCGGCGCGGAGGAGGACTCGAAGCCCAGCACCATGTCGATGCCCCGGCCGGGCCGCACCAGCAGCGCCACGCCGCCCTGCAGGTCGAGGTCGCCGCGGATGGTGACGGCGATGTCCGGCCCGAGCTCGAACCGGAAGCCCTGCGTCCCGGTGAACGAGGGCAGCAGCGCCAGCCCGGGCGGGGCCCCGTCGGCGGTGGCGGGCAGCGGCAGCAGCCGAATCGCGGCGGCCATCTCGGCCGAGGGCTGGACGCGCTGGAACAGCACGGCGGCCAGCGCCCTGGTCCGCGGCCCGAACGGGTCCGGCGTCGCGCCCTGGACGGCCAGCGCGGTGGACGGCACGACCCGCTGGCCTTGGACGTTGGCGCCGATGCTGCGCAGCAGGTTGTCGAGCTGGTTGAGCAGCTCCGGCTGGTCGAAGTTCGCGGTGCCCCAGCCGAAGGCGTCCTTCAGCACCTGCGCCGGGTCGGCGAGCGTCCGCGGCAGGTCGCCGAGGTCGAGCGCGAGGTGTTGGTGGGGCGGCCGGTTCCCGGTGGGCGGCGCGTAGGCGGACTTGACCACGCCGAGGCCGCGCAGCGCGAAGCCGAGGTTGGGGTGGTAGCGCTGCAGGTAGCTGACGATCAGGTGGTCGAGCAGCTGGCCGGGGAAGAGCGTGAGGAAGCCGTCCGCGCGGAGCGTGTCGGGGATGGCCGAGGCGGGCGCGTCCGCGATCGCGTGGATGCCCTTGATGAGTGCCTGGACGGCGCCGAGGGCCCGCTTGACGTCGTCCGGGGAGAACGACACCGCCGCGGAGGCCCCGCCGTCGCCGACCGTGCCGTCGACGTTCAGTCCGCCGTCGCCGAGCAGCGAGTGCAGGCTGTCGTAGAGCGTCTCGACGGCGGCCCGGAGGTCGACGAACGGCTGCGGGATCGCGGTGACCGTCCAGCCGAGGCGGCGCAGCAGTCCGATGAACGCGGCGGGGGTGGCCAGGCCGTCGCGCAGTGGCAGCAGCGCCTGGCCGATCTCCGCCAGGATCCGTTCGAAGGTGCCCGGCTCACTCATGCTTCCTCTTCTCCGCCTTGGACTCCGGGTAGAACTTCCGGTCGAGGAGCGCGTGGAAGGTCGGGTCGACCCGGTTGACGATCAGCCAGGCGCAGACGTGGCAGAAGTCGGTCTCGCCCTGGCGCATCTTGCAGCGGCCGGTGGGCCGGTAGTGGGCGCCCGCGAAGGTGGCGCCGCCCTCGAAGATCCCGATCGTCCGGGCGCCCTTGCAGGGCGGGCTGAAGTCCGGGATGTCGACCGGGGTGTCCTCCTTGGGGTTGGTGTCCTCGTGGTTCGGATCCTGGTTGAGCGGGCTCTGGTTGAGCTGGAGGAACCTCAGCACCTCCGGTTCCACCACCTGGAGCGGCTGGTGCTGCTTGTCCTTCAGCGGGACGAAGACGATCGAGCCCTTCGCGAAGGTCGGGAACGGGGCGCTGCCCGCCCGGGTGAGGATGATCGCGCCCTCGCCGGGCAGCACCTGACCGACGATCAGCCCTTCCAGGTAGTGCGCGGGGTCGGTGTCCAGCGGGAGCTGTCGGCCGCCCGGCGCGATGCCGAAGTTGCGCACCCGCACCTCGGACAGGAGGGTCTTGGCCTGCTGCCACTCCGCCGTGTTCCGGCTGCCGATGGTGAGCTTGAGGCCCTGGACGGGGCTGGTCACGTTCACCGAGTCGGCCAGCAGGACCGCGGCGGTGCCGATCCGGGGCAGTTGGAACCACTTGACCTTCGCCGGGTCGATGCGCCGGTCCGGGGCCGCGGCGACCCGCAGGAAGCCGAGCCTGGACACGTTGTCCCCGATCAGGTCCTCGGGTCGTTCCTCGTCGGGCCCGCCGTCGCCGCGGAACTCCTCGTACTCGTCGAGCAGGTTGAAGCTGTGGCCGAACTCGTGGGCGATGGTGTCGATGACTTCGGCGAAGTTCACCGGGATGTCGGCGACCGGGTCGCGGCGCTGTTCCCGCTTGTCCGTGGCGTTGGCGTAGACGTACGCGACGCCCTGTTCGGTGTTGACGGTCTGGGCGGTCACCGTCCGGACGTTGAAGTTGGTGCCGCCGTCCACGCTGTCGTTGACGATCAGGGCGATCAGGCCCCGGCTGGGCTGGAAGTGCTGGTCGTCGGGCTGCCACACGGCGCCGACGGCGGCCGTGGAGCCGGTGATCTTCAGGCTGCCGACGTAACGCATCAGCGTGGTGGCCGGGTTGAGCTCGGTGGGGTCCATGTACAGCTCGGGCGGGTGCCGGCGCGGGTCGAGGGTCAGGTTCCGGGTCGGCCTGTTCCGGTAGAACTCGTACACCCGGGCGACGAAGGCCTGGACCACCGGGTCCTTGACGGCGTCGGCGGCGGGCCTGGCCACCGGGCCGAAGCCCGAGAGCCGGTCCGCGAACCGGGGGCCCAGGCGGAGGCCGAAGAAGGTGTCGCGGGCGTGCAGGTACCCGACCGACTGGTGCAGCTTCCAGGCCTTGACGAGGTCGTCGTCGATCTTCTTCGGGTCGAAGACGAGGTCCTGCGCCTGCCACTTCGCCACCAGGCCGGTCCGCTGGTCCCCGCGCATGGGCAGCCCGACCAGGCGGACCAGCTCCTCCAGGCTGTAGAGGTTGCCTCCGCCGATCTGGTTGGTCGGGATCGGGAAGCCGGTGCCCTTCGCCTGGCCGGCCTCGGTCCGTTCCTCGCCGGCCGCGACCCGGAAGCCGCAGGTGACGGTGTGCTGCTGGGAGGCGGTGAAGGACTTGAAGGCGTTGAAGCTGGTGCGCAGCATGCTGTACGGCTCGTGCGCGGGCTTCTCGAACATCTCGTGGATGGCCCGGGTGACGAGCTCGTCGAACTTCGGGCGGTCCTGTTCGCGGAACCCCTCGGCGAGGAACAGCACGTTGTGCTTGTCGGCGAGGGCCGCCGGGTCGCCGCCGCCCAGCTCCCAGGTCAGCGCGTGGTCGGCGCCGTAGTCGACCACCCACACGTTCAGCAGCTGTGCGCCGCCCAGGCCGGGGAACAGCCCGGACAGCACCCATGGGGTGCCCGGCTGGGTGGGCAGCACACCCCGCAGGCGGCCGGTGGGCGACACGGCGAGCTGCCGGGCGTCGGCCGGTACCAGCTGGACGTACCCGTGGCCGGTGATGTCGCCGATCAGGTCCGTCCCGGCGCCGGCGTCGTCGCTGAACTTCGCGTACAGCGACGGCTGGGCGTGCGCCACGGTGGTGTCGAGCGCGGTGGTGATCGAGTCGTTGCCGAACCACCAGCCGACCACCGACCGGTGGACCTGGAGCCGGCCGACGATGTACTGGTCGGCGGTGTGGGCCTGGAACAGGAAGACCCCGGGGGTGGTGGCGGTGACCTGCCCGGTCGTGCTGTTGTAGGTGGGCAGGCCCTCGAACCGGTGGCCCTTGTCGTTGAACGGGGCGAAGAAGTCGACCGTGACCTGGCCGGGCGGGACCGGGGTGAGCACGAATCCGTTCGTCGCGGGCACCGCCACCTGGCGGGTGGCCAGGGTGAGGGTGAGCGGCGGCGTTCCGCTCAGGGCCAGGTGCAGGTCGCTGTGCGGGAAGATCAACAGGTCGGGGGTGGGGTCGGCCACGGGGGACCTCCTGTCCAATGCTTCGCAACCGTACTGACCGGCGCGGGGAAATTCGACACGAACGCGGCGTCAATGCCTCGAAAGGGGTCATTCGCCCGACCGATCGTCAGATCATGTCCCACACAAGGGAGTTGACGCCCGGCCTACCACTCCACCCGCAGGACGCGCGGGCTGCGGGTGGTGCTGCCCAGGCGCCACTCGACGGCCGCGCCCGGCCCGGCGAGCCGCAGGCCGGGGAGCCGGGCGGCGAGCCGCTGCAGGACGACCTGGAGCTGGGTGCGCGCCAGCCAGGTGCCCAGGCAGTGGTGCGGGCCCGCGCCGAAGGCCAGGGTGGGTGCGGGCAGCGGGGCGAACAGGTCGCCGGACAGGCCGTCCGGGAACACCGCCGGGTCCCGGTTGGCACTGCCCAGGCAGACCGCGACCGTCGCGCCGCCCGGGATCCGCACGTCGCCGACCTCGACGGCCTCCACCGCCCGACGGGTGGTGAACTCGTCGTCGCCCAGCGGGATGTGGTGCAGCAGCCACTCGGTGGCCAGCCGCGCCCGCTCCGCCTCCGCGAGCCGGGGCCAGCTCTCGGGCCGCTCCCCCAACAGGTACAGCAGGGCGTTGGCGAGGGTGCCCGCGACGCTGTCGCTGCCGCTGGCCACCAGACCGCCGAGCAGGTACGTCAGCTGCTCCTCGGGAATGCCGCCGAGCCGGTCGGCGGCCTGCACCAGCCGGCTCGCCAGGTCCTCCCCCGGCCGGCCCCGCCGCCCGGCCAGCAGCTCGGCCGCGAACCGCGCGAACTCCCGCTGCTCGGAGGCCACTTGGCCCTCCGAGTCGGAGGCGTCGACGGTCACGCAGGCGGCCCACCGCTGCAACCACCCGGGCTCCAGGCGGTCCACCCCCAGCAGCCGCTCCGCCACGGCGAACGGCAGGACGGAGGTGAGATCGGCGACCAGGTCGGCCGGCGGTCCGGCCGCCACCAGGCCGTCCAGCAGCAGCTCGGCCTCCGCCTCCACCCAGGGCCGCCAGTGGGCGACGGCCCGGGGCGTGAACGCGCCCTGCGCGGTGCGCCGCAGCCGCTGGTGGCCGGATCCGTTCTGGTTGTAGAGCGACGCCGGATCGGTGGACACGTTGAGCGCGCCACCGCCCCCGGGCTCCAGGTCGCGGACGAACCGCGGGTCGGTCAGCACCTGCCGCACCTCGTGGTACCTGGTCACCACCCAGGCCGCCGAGCCGTCCCGCAGGGTGGCCGACCGCGGCGGGGCCGGCTCGGGAAGGTCCAGGGCGTGCAGCGGCGGAAGTTGGGCGATCGGGCCGGGCATGGCACCTCCACGTGGGCGACCGGAATTTTCCGATTACGCTAGCTGATGGATCGTCAGATTTTCTTCAGCCGTGCCACGTCGGTTCCGCAGCGACCGCCCGCCCTGCGGTTAGCATCGAATCCCGTTCAGTTCGGTGACGATTCATCTGGAGGGCCGTTGAACCGGGAAAGATCCTTTGGTCCGGCGGCCGGATTTCGCACCGTTCTGCGGTACGCCTCCTATCCGGTCCTGCTGTGCACCGTACCCGCCTGGGCCACGGCGACCCTCCACGAACACTGGGACATCGGCCGCGTCCTCGCCCTGTTCCAGGTCGGCACCATCAGCTACCTCTGGGCCCTCGAACGGCTCATCCCCTACCGGCGGGACTGGCACCCCGGCGCGCGTGAACTCCGGTGCTACGGCGTCTACTTCGTCCTGACGATGGTGGGCGGGGCGCTCGGCCAGCTGCTGGTCGCGGCGCTGGTCGCCCGGCTGGCGCCGCCGCATCCGGCCCTTCCGCTCCGGGCGGAGATCCCGCTCGCCCTGCTCACCGGTTCGCTGGCGAAATACCTCTTTCACCGATGGTCGCACCACCAGCCGTGGCTGTGGCGGCTGCACGGCGTCCACCACGGGCTGGACAAGGTGAACGTCACCAACAACGGCGTCAATCACCTGCTCGACGTCCTGCTCGGTCAGGCGGTCGTGCAACTCGCGCTGGCCTGGCTCGGTTTCTCCCGGGAATCCGTTTTCTGCACCTCCCTGTTCGTCGTCGCCCAGGGATATTTCGTCCACGCGAACATCGATGTCCGAATCGGCCGGCTGAACCATGTACTGGGCAGCCCGGAACAGCACCGGCTGCACCACAGCACCGAGTTGGCCGAGTCCGGGCACTTCGGCGCGGACCTCGCGATCTGGGACCACCTGTTCGGCAGCTTCACCTGGCGGCCGGGGCGCCGCCCGGTGGCGGTCGGACTGCACGACCCCGCCAGTTTCCCGCCCACCACCAGCGTGCTCGCCAGCCTGCTGCACCCCTGGCGCCCCGCTCCCGACGCCACCACCGGATCCTCCAGCTGACCCGGTCCTGCCACCCCCCACCCGTCCCCTGCAGGGGCGCCACGAGACACGGATTGGATCATGACGGACTCGACCGACCAACCCCAGGACCGGATCGCGATCATCGGCATCGGCTGCCGGTTTCCCGGCGGAGTCCGCGACCACCGAAGCTTCTGGCGCAACCTGATCGAGGGCCGGGACTGCATCGTGCCGACCCCGGCCGACCGCTACGACACCACCACCCTGGCCAGCCGGGACCGGGCCAAGCCGGGCCGCCTGATCGGCGCGCGCGGCGGCTACATCGACGGCATCGACGAGTTCGACCCCGAGTTCTTCGGCATCAGCCCGCGCGAGGCCGAACACATGGACCCGCAGCAGCGCAAGCTGCTGGAGGTGGCCTGGGAGGCCCTGGAGGACGGCGGCCAGCTGCCGAGCCGGCTCGCCGGAACCGAAGTCGGCGTGTACGTCGGCGCGTTCACCCTCGACTACAAGATCCTCCAGTTCGCCGACCTCGGCTTCGACACCCTGGCCGCGCACACTGCGACCGGCACCATGATGACCATGGTGTCGAACCGCATCTCGCACTGCTTCGACTTCCGCGGCCCCAGCGTCTCGATCGACACCGCCTGCAGCTCCTCGCTGGTGGCGCTGCACCTGGCCCGGCAGAGCCTGTTGCGCGGCGAGACCGATCTCGCCCTGGCCGGCGGAACCCTGCTGCACCTGGCACCGCAGTACACCATCGCCGAGACCAAGGGCGGCTTCCTGTCCGCCGAGGGCCGCTCGCGCGCTTTCGACGCGACGGCCGACGGCTACGTCCGGGCCGAGGGCGTCGGCGTGGTGGCGCTCAAACGCCTCTCGGACGCGCTGCGCGACGGCGACCCGATCCACGCGGTGGTGCTCGGCAGCGGCGTCAACCAGGACGGCCGCACCGACGGCATCACGGTGCCCAACCCGGACGCCCAGGTCACCCTGGTCCGCCGGGTCTGCGCCGAGGCGGGCATCGCCCCGGGCAGCCTGCAGTACGTGGAGGCGCACGGCACCTCCACCCCGGTCGGCGACCCGATCGAGGCACAGGCGCTGGGACGGGTCCTCGCCGAGGGCCGGGAGCCGGGCGCCCGGTGCTACGTCGGCTCGGTGAAGACCAACATCGGGCACACCGAGGCGGCCGCCGGCATCGCCGGGCTGGTCAAGACGGTGCTGGCGCTGAAGCACCGCCGAATCCCGCCGCACATCAACCTGGAGCGGCCCACCGACGCGATCGACTGGGCCGCGCTGCCGTTCGAGGTCCCGACCCGGGCGGTGGACTGGCCCGCGCACGAGGGCCCGGCCCGGGCGGGCGTGAACTCCTTCGGCTTCGGCGGCACCAACGCCCATGTGCTGCTGGAGGAGGCGCCGGTGCGCCCGGCCGCCGCCCCGGCCGCGCGCCAACCGGCCTGGAGCGTCCTGCCGTTGAGCACCCGGGACCCGGCCGGGCTGCCCGAGCTGGTCGCCGGGATCCGGCAGGAACTCGCCGGCACGGACGGCCCGCCGGTGGCGCCGGCCGACCTCGGCCACACCCTGGCGCGGCGCCGCGAGCACCACGAGCACCGGCTGTCGGTGGTGTACCGGCCGGAGTCCGGGGAGTCGCTGGACGAGGCGCTCGCCGCCCACCAGCGCGGCGAGCCGCACCCCCGGGTACTGACCGGCCGGCGGCTGGAGCGCGCCCAGCGCCGGCTGGTGTGGGTGTTCACCGGGATGGGCCCGCAGTGGTGGGGCATGGGCCGGGGCCTGTTCGAGACCGAGCCGGTGTACCGCGAGACGGTCGAGCGGTGCGACGCCGAGATCCGCCGCCAGGCCGGCTGGTCGCTGCTGGACGAACTCGCGCGCGGCGAGGCCGAATCGAGGATGGCCGAGACCTGGCTCGCCCAGCCCGCCAACTTCGCCGTGCAGCTCGGCCTGGCCGCGCTCTGGCGCAGCTACGGGGTGTGCCCGGACGCGATCGTCGGGCACTCCACCGGTGAGGCCGCCGCCTTCCACGAGGCCGGGGTCCACGAACTCGCCGAAGCGGTCGGGGTGATGCTGCACCGCAGCCGGCTCCAGCACCGCCTGGCCGGGACGGGCGGGATGCTCGCCGTCGGCCTGACCGAGGCGGAGGCCGCCCGCCGGATCCGGGCCTGCCAGGACCGGGTGTCGGTGGCCGCCGTCAACAGCCCGTCCTCCGTCACCCTCTCCGGAGACCTCGACGCCCTCGGGCAGCTGGCCGCCGAGCTGGAGCGGGAGCAGGTCTTCGCCCGCTTCCTGCCGGTCCAAGTGCCGTACCACAGCGTGCGGATGGACCCGATCCGGGACGAGCTGCTCGCCGCGCTGGCCGATCTGAAGCCGCGCCCGGCCGAGGTTCCGCTGTACCTGACGGCCCGTGAGGGGCGCGCCCACGGCACCGAACTGGACGCCGGCTACTGGTGGCAGAACGTCCGCGAGCCGGTCCGGTTCCGCTCCGCCATGGACCTGCTGGCCGAGGACGGCCACCAGGTGTTCCTCGAGATCGGCCCGCACCCCGTCCTCGGCCACGCGATCCGCGAGTGCCTGGACGGCCGGGAGGCAACGGGCTGGACGGTGCCCTCGATCCGCCGGGAGGAGGACGAGCCGGAACGTTTCGCCAGGTCGCTGGCCGAACTGCACAACCTGGGCGTCGAGTTGGACTGGGAGGCGCTGCAGCCGGGCGGCCGCCCGGTGCCGCTGCCGGGCTACCCCTGGAAGCGGGACCGGTACTGGGTGGAGCCGGCGCCGGTCGAACAGATCCGGCTCGGACGGCTCGACCATCCGCTGCTGGGCCGGCGCACCGCGAACATCCGGCCGACCTGGGAGGTCCAGCTCGACCTGGAGCGGCTGCCCTACCTGGCCGACCACCGGATCGAGGACGCCGCGGTGTTCCCGGCCGCCGGCTACCTGGAGATGGCCACGCAGGCGGTGCGGGTGCTGACCGGCGCCGACCGGGCGGTGCTGGCGGACATCGAGCTGCCCAAGGCGCTGTTCCTCTCCGAGTCCCTGCCGCCGACCGTCCAACTGGGCTTCGACTCCGACGGCGTGAGCTTCTCCGTCGCCTCCGTCGGCGCCGAGCGCACCATCCACGCGACCGGCGTGGTCCGCACCGATCAGCGCCGCGGGCCCGCCGCCGCGCCGGATCTGTCGGCGCTCCGGGAACGCGCCGCCCGGCGGCTCGACCGCTCCGGCTGCTACCGGGAGCTCGCCGACCTGGGCTACCGGTACGGCCCGGCGTTCCAGCGCATCGAGGAGGTCTGGATCGGCCCCGGGGAGGCGCTGGCGCGGATCTGCCCCGCCGAGCCGCGCCCGGCGGACGCCGACGCCGCGCACGTCCACCCGACCCTGCTGGACGCCTGCTTCCAGGCCCTGCTGACGCCGCAACTCCTCGACGGGGACCGCCAGGAGAGCGGCATCCGGCTGCCGCTGTCGATCGGGGAGGTGAGCCTCGACCAGGTCGGCCACCGGCCCTTCTGGGTGCACGCGACCGTCACCCGGGAGAGCGCGGACGAGCTGATCGGTGACCTCGCCCTGTACGCCGAGGACGGGAACCCGCTCGGCCGGGTCACCGGGTTCCGGGCGGCGGGCGTCGAGGGCGCCTCGGCCTCCGCGGGCCTGGCCGCCATCGACGGCTGGCTGGCCGAACCGGTCTGGATCGACCAGCCGTTGGAGAGTGCCGACGCGCCGCCGCCGCAACGGCTGCTGGTGTTCGCCGACGCGCACGGCCTCGCCGAGGAGCTCGCCGCGCAGCTGCGCGAGCGCGGCGGCGCCTGCCACCTGGTGCGCCCGGGCGCGGAGTACCGGCACGGCGGCGACAGTTCGACCGTCCGGCCCGGCTCCGCCGCCGACCTGCGCGAGCTGTTCGCCGACCTCGACGGCGGCTTCGACACCGTGCTGCACCTGTGGAACCTGGACCTGCCGTCGATCGACGCGGTGGGCCGGGAACAGTTGGCGCACTGCGGCACCCTCGGCGGCTGGTCGCTGATCACGCTCGCCCAGGTGCTGCCGTCCGCCCGGCCCGGCGGGCGGCTGCACATCGTCACCCGGGGCGCCCAGGCGGTGGCCGAGGGCGATCCGGTGGAGCCGCTGGGCGCGCCCGCCTGGGGCATCGGGCGGGTGCTGTGGCAGCAGGAACTCGTGGCGCAGCGCGGCAAGTTGATCGACCTGGGGGCGGCGGCCGAGCCCCGTGAGGAGGCGGCGGCGCTGCTGCGGGAGCTGGCGGTCGCCGACGTGGAGGAGATCGCGCTGCGCGGCGAGCGGCGCGCCACCTGCCGGCTGCGCCGGCCCGCCGGGCTCACCCGGCCGCTGCCGCTGCGGCTGCGCGCCGACGGCAGCTACCTGGTGACGGGCGCGTTCGGCGCCCTCGGGCAGTTGCTGTGCCGGACGCTCGTCCGGCGCGGCGCGCGGCGGCTGATCCTGGTCGGCCGCACCGCGCTGCCCGCCCGCGAGCAGTGGGCCGGGCTCGACCCGCACAGCCCGGCGGGCAGGCGGGTGGCGTTCCTGCGGGAGTTGGAGGCGCTGGGGGCGCACCCCGTCCCGGTGCCGCTGGACGTGACCGACGAGGCCGCGCTGGCCGACTGGCTGGCGGACTACCGGCGCCGTCAACTCCCGCCGGTGCGGGGCGTCTTCCACCTCGCGGGGCAGGTCAGGGACGCGCTGGTGCCCGAGCTGGACCGGGAGGTGTTCGACGCCGCCTGGGAGCCGAAGGTGGTCGGCGCGCACATCCTGCACCGGCAGCTGCGTGACGAACCGCTGGACCACTTCGTGCTGTTCGCCTCCATCGCCTCCGTGCTGACCACCGCCGGGCAGACCAACTACGCGGCGGGCAACGCCTTCCTGGACGCGCTGGCCCACCACCGCCGGGCCCGCGGGCTGCCCGCGCTGAGCATCGACTGGGGTCCGTGGGCGACGGGCATGATCGAGGAACTGGGGCTGGTGGGCCACTACCGTGATGCGCGCGGGATGAGTTCGCTGCCTCCGGCGGCGGGCATGGCCGTGCTGGAGCGGGTGGTCGGGCAGGACCGGGCGCAGCTGCTGGTGGCCACGGTCGTCGACTGGCCGGTGTTCCAGGCGTGGTACGCCTCGCCGCCGGCGCTGGTGGCGGAGCTGGCGGCCGCCGCCGACGTCCCGCAGGCCGCCCCGGCGGGCGGGTTCCCGGCCGCTTTCCGGGCCGCGGACGCCGGGGTGCGGCGGCAGTTGGTGGCCGAGCGTTTCACCGAGCTGGTGGCGAACGTGCTGCGGGCGAAGCCGGAGCGGATCGATCCGGCGGCGGGCCTGAACAGCCTCGGTCTGGACTCGCTGCTGGCGATGGAGCTGCGCGCCCGCGTCCACGCGGAGCTGGGCGTCGCGCTGCCGGTGGTGACGCTGCTGAGCGGCGACCCGTTCGACGAGCTGGTCGAGCGGCTGTACACCGGGCTGTTGGAGTCCGCGGCGGCCGACGGGCCCGTGCCGGAGGCGGAGGTGGAGGTGCACACCGACGAGCACCGGTATCCGCTGACGCACAACCAGAAGGCCCTGTGGTTCCTCAAGCACCTCAACCCGGACGCCTTCGCCTACAACATCGGCGGTGCGGTGGAGATCCGCACCGAGCTCGACCCGGAGCTGATGTTCGAGGCCTTCGGGGTGCTGCTGGAGCGGCATCCGTGCCTGCGGGCCAACTTCGTGCTGGAGGAGGGCCGGGCCGTCCAGCTGATCTCCCCCGAGGCCCGTCCGGACACCGGCCTGTTCGACGTGCAGGACCGGGAGTGGGACGAGATCCACGACATGATCGTCCGCGAGTACCGCAAGCCGTACGACCTCGAACGGGACCCGCTGGTGCGGCTGCGGCTGTTCAAGCGCGGACCGGACCGCTGGGTGATCATGAAGGCGGTGCATCACATCGTCTCCGACGCGATCTCGACCTTCACCTTCATCGACGAGCTCTTCACCCTGTACGAGGGGCGGCGGCACGGCCGCCCGGTCGAGCTGCCGCCGGTGCCCGCGCGCTACCTGGACTTCCTCAACTGGCAGAACCGGCTGCTCGCGGGGCCGGAGGCGAAGCCCATGCTGGACTACTGGCGCGGCCACCTGCCGGCCGAGGCGCCGGTGCTCGGCCTTCCCACCGACAAGCCGCGCCCGTCCGTGCAGACCCACAACGGGGCGTCCGAGTTCTTCCGGCTGGACGAGGAACTCAGCTCCCGCGTCCAGGAGTTGGCCCGCGAGCACGATGTCACGGTGTTCATGGTGCTGCTCAGCGCGTACTACCTGCTGCTGCACCGGTACTCCGGGCAGGACGACATCATCGTGGGCAGCCCGGTCACCGGCCGCACCCGCGAGGAGTTCGGCTCGGTCTACGGCTACTTCGTCAACCCGCTGCCGCTGCACGTCACGCTGGCCGACCGGCCGTCGGTGGCCGAGCTGCTGGGCCGGGTCCGGGAGACCGTGCTGGGCGGGCTGGACAACCAGGAGTACCCGTTCGTCCTGCTGGTCGAGCAGCTCGGGCTGCAGCGCGACCCGAGCCGCTCGGCGGTGTTCCAGGCGATGTTCATCCTGCTCACCCACAAGGTGGCCACCGACAAGTACGGCTACCACCTGGACTACATCGAACTCCCGGAGGAGGAAGGACAGTTCGACATCACGCTGTCCGCCTACCAGGACCGGGCGGACGGCTGCTACCACTGCGTGTTCAAGTACAACACCGACCTGTTCGAGCCCGCGACGATGGAGCGGATGGCCGGGCACTACCGCAACCTGCTGGACGCGCTGACCCGGGCCCCCGCCGGGCAGCCCGCCGACCGGCTGCCGCTGCTCGACGACGCCGAGCGGGAACGGCTGCTCGACCGGTGGAGCGGCGCGAGGCGCACCGAGCCCGCCGAGGTGCCGGTGCACGAGCTGATCGCCCGGGTCGCCGCCGAGCGGCCCGAGGCCGTCGCCGTGACCCTCCCGGCGCCGGACGGCACCGCCAGGCGGCTCGACTACGGCGAACTCGACCGCCGCAGCCGCCGGGCCGCCGGGCAGCTGCGTGAACTCGGCGTCCGGGACGGTGCGGTGGTGGCCCTGTGCCTGGACAAGTCGCCGGAGCAGATCGTCGCCCTGCTGGCTGTGCTCCGGGCCGGCGGCGCCTACCTGCCGCTGGACCCCGGGCACCCGGTGGACCGGCTCGCCTACATGACGTCGAACGCCGGCGCCGTGCTGCTGCTGACCGACCGCACCCGGCCCGAACTGGCCGGCCTCGCCCCGCGGATGCTGACCCTCGACGAGCTGGACCGGGCGCCCGGGAGCCCGGCCCCCGAGCCCGCCGTCGCACTGGACGCCCCCGCGTACGTCATCTACACCTCCGGCAGCACCGGCCGCCCCAAGGCGGTGCGGGTCAGCCACCGCAGTCTGGCTTCGGTGTACGCCGGCTGGCGCGCCGAGTACCGGCTGGACAGCGAGGTCCGGGTCCACCTCCAGATGGCCGCCCAGTCCTTCGACGTCTTCACCGGCGACCTGGTGCGCGCCCTGTGCTCGGGCGGCCACCTGGTCCTGGCCGACCGTGACCTGCTGTTCGACACCGCCCGGCTGTACCGGACGATGCTGGACGAACGGGTGGACTGCGCCGAGTTCGTCCCGGCGGTGGCCCGCGGCCTGCTGGCGCACTGCGAACGCGCGGGCCACCGGCTGGACTTCATGCGGCTGCTGATCGTCGGCTCGGACGCCTGGAAGGTCGAGGAGCACCGCCGCCTGCACGCGCTGTGCGGCCCCGGCACCCGGCTGGTCAACTCCTACGGGCTGACCGAGGCGACCATCGACAGCGCCTGGTTCGAGGGCCCGGCGGACGGCCTCGAACCGGGCCGGATGGTGCCGATCGGCCGGCCGTTCCCGAACAGCGCGCTCTACGTCCTGGACGAGCACGGCGAGCCGGTGCCGCCCGGGGTGACGGGCGAACTCTGGGTCGGCGGCGCGGGCGTCGCCGACGGATACGTCGGCGACCCGGAGCAGACCGCCGAGCGCTTCACCGTGCGCACCCCGGGCGGCCGGCCGGTACGGCTGTACCGCACCGGCGACCTGGCGCACTGGGCGGCCGACGGCACCGTGCGGCTGCTCGGCCGGGCCGACAACCAGGTCAAGGTGCGCGGCCACCGCATCGAGCCCGGCGAGATCGAGACCCAGCTGGCCGCGCTGCCCGGCATCGCCCAGTGCGCCGTGACGGTGCGCCAGGTCGACGACGGCGGCGGGGTGCTGTGCGCCTACTACGTCCCCGAGCCCGGGGCGCGGCCGGACCGGCGTGAACTGCGCCGCCTGCTCGCCGACCGGCTGCCCGCGTACATGACGCCCTCGCACCTCACCGAGCTGCCCGTGCTGCCGCTCACCCCGAACGGAAAGGTGGACACGGCCGCCCTGCCGTCGCCCCGGTTCGACCCGGACGACAGCGAACCCGAACCGCCGGCCACCCTGTTCGAGGTGCGGATGGCCGCGCACTGGGAGTCCCTGCTCGGCGTGGAACGGGTCGGCCTGCAGCACGACTTCTTCGAGGCGGGCGGCAGTTCGATCAAGCTGATCGAACTGATCCACCACCTGCGGACCGAGTTCAACGTCTCCATCCCGGTCAGCCTGCTGTTCGAGTCCACCACGCTGCGCGGCATGGCCCGGACCCTGGAACACGTCATCACCGGCCGGATCGCCGGCGCCCAGCCGTACCTGTGCTTCAACCCCGGCGAGGCCGCCGACGGGACGGTGTTCTGCTTCCCGCCCGCCGGTGGGCACGGCCTGGTGTACCGGCAGCTCGCGGCGCACCTGACGGAGTACCAGTTCGTCGCGTTCAACTTCCTGACCGGCGAGGACAAGGTGGCGCGCTACGCCGACCTGATCGAGTCCTTCCGCGAGCAGGGCCCGTACACGCTGCTCGGCTACTCGCTCGGCGGCAACCTCGCCTTCGAGGTGGCCAAGGAGCTGGAGCGCCGGCACCACGAGGTGCCGCACGTGCTCATCGTGGACTCCTACCGGATCACCGACTCCTTCGCCCTCGAGGACGAGCACCTCGACGCGTTCGAGCGGGAACTGCGCGAGCACCTGCACCGGCACACCGGCTCGGACGTGGTCGCCGAGGAGACGCTGAGCCAGGCCCGGGAGTACCTGCACTTCTGCGCCCGCACCCCGAACCTCGGCGCCGTCCGCTCGCTGATCAGCGTGATCTCCGACCAGGAGAAGGTCCCGTTCTACGCGGCCGGCAACCAGGGCACCTGGCACGGCAGTTCGACCACCCGGACCACGGTGTTCCGCGGCTTCGGCAGCCACGCCGAGATGCTCGACCAGGACTTCGCCGCCCGCAACGCGGAACTGACCCGCGACATCCTCACGGGAGGAGCGACCGGTGCCGCGGGCTGAGGACGGACCCCGGGTCATCATCATCGGCGGCGGGGTCGGCGGGCTCGCCACCGGCTGCTACGCCCGGATGAGCGGGATGCGGACGCAGATCTTCGAGAAGCACGTCCTGCCGGGCGGCTGCTGCACCGCCTGGTCCCGCAAGGGCTACCTGTTCGACTACTGCATCGACTGGCTGATCGGCACCGCCCCGGGCAACGACGCGAACCGCGTCTGGCGGGAACTCGGCGCCCTCGACGGCAAGACCGTCACCAACTTCGACCTGTTCAACCAGGTGGTCGACGAGCACGGGCGGGCGGTGAGCTTCTACAACGACCCCGACCGGCTGGAGCGCCACCTGCTCGACCTCTCGCCCGCCGACGCCCGGCCGATCCGCGCGTTCTGCCGGGACCTGCGGCGCTTCGCCGCGCTCGACCTGCACCCCTTCCTCAAACCGTCCGCCCTGATGACGCCCCGGGAGAAGCTCGCCACCCTGCGGACGGTGCTGCCGTCGTTCCGGCTGCTGTGGCGGACGGCGGCGACCCCGCTCAACACCTTCGCCGACCGCTTCCAGGACCCGCTGCTGCGCCAGGCGTTCCGCAACATCCTGTTCCAGGACCCGGACGGCTTCCCGCTGCTGCCCTACCTGTACAGCATGGCCGCCGCCCGCAACCTCAACGCCGGTTTCCCGCAGGGGGGTTCGCTGGGCCTGGCGCGTTCGGTCGAGCACCGCTACACCTCGCTCGGCGGCGAGATCGCCTACCGCGCCCGGGTCGAGCGCGTCCTGGTCGAGGACGGGCGCGCGGTCGGCGTGGAACTCCGCGGCGGCCGGCGGCACTACGCCGACCACGTGGTGGCGGCCTGCGACGGCCGGACCGCCATCTATCGCCTGCTGGAAGGCCGTTACACCGGGCCGCGGATCGACCGGCTCTACCAGGACGTGCTGCACCAACCGGGCACCCTGTTCCCGGCCGTGGTCTCGGTCTTCCTCGGCATCGACGGCGAACTCGACGCCGGCGGCCCGCACTGCACCACGTACCTGCTCCCCGCCGAACAGGCCGCCGAACTGCCCGGCGCACTCCAGCGCGGCCTGGTGGTGCAGCAACGCTCGCACTACTCGGACGGCTTCGCCCCGCCGGGCAAGTCGGTGATCCACTGCACCTACTTCAGCGACTACGACCACTGGAAGTCGCTGCGCGGCCGGGACCGCCGGGCGTACCGGGCGGAGAAGCAGCGGGCCGCCGACGTGGTCCGGGGCTTCCTGGAGCGGCGCTACCCGGGGATCGGCGGGCGCATCGACCTGATCGAGGTCGCCTCGCCGGCCACCATGGAGCGCTACACCGGCAACAGCTTCGGCAGCATCCTCGCCTGGAAGGCGTTCTCCGGCGCCGACGACCTGGTGACCAAGCTGATCAACCGGGACCGGATGCGCCTGCCCGGGCTGAGCGGGTTCTCCATGGCCGGCCACTGGGCCAGCCTCGGCGGCCTGATCCGCGCCGCCTCCAGCGGCCGGTTCGCCGTCCAGTTCCTCTGCGAGGAACTCGGCCTGGAGTTCCGGGCCTGGGAGAGCGACAACCAGGACCCCTGGCAGCCCGGCCAGCTCGGACACCTGCCCCAACTCGCCCGCTGGAGCGCGTCGGCATGACGGAAGCACGCAGACAGACCATGATCGTCATCGGCGGTGGCCTGGGCGGACTGTCCACCGCCTGCTACGCGCAGATGAACGGCTACCGCAGCACCGTCCTGGAGATGCACGAACTGCCCGGCGGCTGCTGCACCGCCTGGGACCGCGGCAACTTCACCTTCGACTGCTGCATCAGCTGGCTGCTCGGCTGCGGACCGGGCAACGAGATGCACCAGATCTGGCTCGAACTCGGCGCGCTGCAGGGCAAGCAGATGCGGCACTTCGACGTCTTCAACATCGTCCGCACCGAGCACGGCGAGGTGTACTTCTACTCCGACCCGGACCGGCTGGAGGCCCACCTGCTGGGCATCTCTCCCCAGGACGCCCGCCCGATCCGGGAGTTCTGCGGGGGCTTGCGCAAGTTCCGTGCCTGCCTGGCGAGTTACCCCTTCCTCAAGCCGGTCGGGCTGATGGGCACCATGGAACGCTGGCGGATGCTGGCCGGCTTCCTGCCCTACTTCAACGTCGTCCGGCGCTCCATCGGCACCCTGATGACGGACTACTCGGCGCGGTTCCGGCACCCGCTGCTGCGCGAGGCGTTCAACTACATCCTGTACGAACGCCACCCGGCCTTCCCGGTGCTGCCGTTCTACTTCCAGCTCGCCTGCCACGCCGACCTCTCCGCCGGCGTGCCCGAGGGCGGCTCGCTCGGGCTGGCCCGCTCGATCGAGCAGCGCTACCTGCGGCTCGGCGGCGAGATCCAGTACAACGCCAAGGTGACGGAGGTACTGGTCGAGGACGACCGTGCCATCGGCGTGCGGCTCAGCGACGGGCGCGAGCTGTTCGCGGACATCGTGGTCTCCGCCGCCGACGGCCGCACCACCCTGATGGACCTCCTCAAGGGGCGCTATCTCGGCGACACCTACCGGGAGTTGTACACCAGCACCATCAAACAGCCGGGCATGGTCTTCCCCGGCTACGTCACCGTCTTCCTCGGCCTGCGCCGCCCCTTCCCCGAGGGCGAGCCGTGCACCACCTACCTGCTGGACCAGGACCGGGCCGCCACCCTGACCGGCATCCGCCACCCCAGCATCAACGTCCAGTTCCGCAGCCGGCACTACCCCGAGCTGTCACCGGCGGACACCACCGTCGTCTACGCCAGCTACTTCTGCGACATCGCCCCCTGGCGGGCCCTCAGCACCGGCCCGGAGCAGCAGAGCCGGATGCGCAGGGGCGAGGAACTGCACACCCTGCCGACCGGGCGCGGCCGCGCCTACCAGACCGCCAAGCGCCAAGTCCGGGACACCGTCGTGGACTTCCTCGACCTGCGCTACCCGGGTCTGAAGGCCGCCGTCGCGGTCAAGGACGTGTCCACCCCGCTCACCCAGGTCCGCTACACCGGCAACTACGACGGCACGGTGCTCGGCTGGCAGCCGTTCGTGACCAGCGGCGAGACGCTGGAGCAGGAGATGAAGCGCAACGGCCCCGTGCTGCCCGGGCTGCGGAACTTCTACCTCTCCGGCGTCTGGGCGACCACCGGCGGCCTGATCCGCGCCGCTGCCGCCGGACGCCACGTCATGCAGTTCGTCTGCCGTGACGACGGCGTGCCGTTCCGCGCCGAGATCGACCGCAGCGCGCCACCGCCCACCCATCTCGTCGTCCCCGTAGGCCGTTGAGCCGTTGAGGAGAGCGCACCGTGCAGATCGCCAAGTGGGTCGTCCAGGAACACCTCGACGGAGTGCCCGACGCCCGTCGGATGTACCGGAAGGTGGTGGAGGACATCGACGTCAGCCTCCGGGACGACGAGATGCTGTTCCGCACCCGCTACCTCTCGCTCGACCCCTACCTGCACGGCATCACCCTGGACACCCCGCTCGGCGACCTGATGGGCGGCGACGCCGTCATGGAGGTGCTGGCGGCCGGGCCGCGCGCCCGGTTCGCGGTCGGCGACCTGGTCCAGGGCTACGGCGGCTGGTGCACCCACCTGGTGGGCACCGGGGAGGCCCGGCTGTGGCAGACCGGGACCTTCCCGATGGTTTTCCCGGCCTACCGCCGCCTCGACCCCGCGCACTACGACGACACCCTGCCGATCAGCACCGCGCTGGGCGTCCTCGGTGGCCCCGGTATGACCGCCTGGGGCACGCTGACCAAGTTCATGACCGTCCGCCCCGGCCACACCGTGCTGGTCAGCGGCGCGAGCGGCGCCGTCGGCTCGCTGTTCGGGCAGCTCGCCGCCCGGGCGGGCGGCCGCGTCATCGGCACCACCAGCTCCGAACAGAAGGCCGAGCACCTGGCCAGCCTGGGCATCGAACCGCTGGTCTACCGGCACGGCGACCACCCCGAGCGGATCGACGGCCTGCTGCGGAAGGCCGCCCCCGACGGGATCGACCGCTACCTCGACAACCTGGGCGGTGCGATCACCGACGCGGCGTTCACCATGCTGAACGTCGACAGCCAGGTCGCGGTGTGCTGGCAGTGGGCCACCCAGGTCGGCAACGACCACACCGGGCCCCGCCTGCTGCCGTACATCCTCTTCCCGCGCACCACCATCCGCGGCATCTTCGCGCCCGAGTGGTTCACCGAACCCAACTGGACCGCACTCCGCACCGAGGTCGGCGGGCTGGTCCGCAGCGGCGAGATCGTCCACCGACAGACCGTCCACCACGGCTTCGACGCCATCCCCACCGCCTACCAGAGCCTGTACGGCGACGCCCGCTCCGCGAACCGGGGCAAGGTCGTCGTCGGACTCTGAACCGGGCGACCAGAATCAGGAGGACTCATGCGACCGTCCCGGACCTTCGGGCAGGTCACCCAGCAGGGCCCGACGCCGGGCGACGCCGCACTGCCGCCGGCCCTGCCCTGCCCCGACGGCTGGTCCGCGCTCGCGTTCGGCGCCGAGCTGCGGCCCGGCACCGTGCTGACCCGTCAACTCGCGGGCGAGGACGTCGTGCTGTACCGGCAACGCGACGGCCGCGTCCGCGCCACCCGCCCCTACTGCCCGCACCTGGGCGCCCACCTCGGCCTGGCGAAAGTCACCGGCAACAACCTGGTCTGCCCGTTCCACCGCTTCGCCTTCGGCCCCGACGGACGCTGCGTGCGCACCGGCTACGGCACCCCGCCGCCCAAGACCGCGCTGACCCACCTTCCGGTGCGCGAGGTGAACGACGCCGTCTTCGTCTGGCGGCACCACGACGGCCGGGAGCCCGACTGGGAGATCCCGGCCTGGCACGTCCTCGGCCACCTGCCGGCCCGGCACGCCACCTGGGAGATGGCCGGCTACGCGCAGGACGTCATGGAGAACTCCGTGGACGTCGGGCACTTCCGCACCCTGCACGGCTGGTCGCGCGGCGAACTCGCCGCCCCCGTCCGCTTCGACGACAAGACCTTCCACGTCTCGATGCGGGTGCAGGAGCAGTTCCCGCTGCTCGGCCGGCGCCAGGTGGACGTCGAGGTCGACGGCTACGGCCTCAGCTGCCTGCACACCGACATCCACACGCCGGCCCTCGGGCTGAAGATGTGTTCGCTGGTGATGGCCACCACGACCGCACCGGGCCGGATGCAGTTCCGGCAGGCCAGCCGGTTCCTGGTGACCGAACCGTCCCGGCTGTCGCCCGCGCTGGCCCGGACGGTCAGCCGGTCGCTGTCCCGGCTGCTGGCCGGCCCGATGTTCCGCTTCAGCTGCGAGTTCACCGCCGCCGACTTCCCGATCTGGTCCACCAAGCAGTACCTTGCCAGGCCCCGGCTCGCCGCCGGCGACGGGCCGATCGGTCCGTTCCGGCGCTGGTCCCGGCAGTTCTACCCGCCGGCCGCCAACGGCCGGCTTCCGCTGCCCACCACCCTCGCCACCTCCGAGGAAGGACACCACGATGGCCAGAGCGCCCGAACCGGGCACGCCCGCCCCTGACTTCACCCTGCCCGGCGTCCAGCTCGACCAGGACACCGCCCACCGCCGCGAGTTCCGGCTCGCCGACGCCGCGGGAAGCCCGCTCGTGCTGGTCTTCTACCCCGGCGACGACACCCTCGTCTGCACCAGGCAGCTCTGCTCCTACAACTCCGAGCTCCACCAGTTCACCGAGCTCGGCGCCACCGTCTGGTGCATCAGCGGCCAGGACCTCGACAGCCACGAACGCTTCGCCCGCAAACGCGGCCTGCACCTGCCCCTGCTGTCCGACACCGGGGAAGCCGTGGCCAGGGCCTACGGCATCACCGCACCGGGCATCGGGCTGCGCCGCTCGGTGTTCGTCCTGGACGGCGCCGGGACCGTCCGCTGGCGGCACGTCGCACTGGCCGGGCTGACCTTCCAGCGGCCGGACACGCTGCTCAGGCAGCTCGCCGCACTGGGCTCCTCACCGGCCGCCCGGGGGTGAGTCCCGGGCCGTGCACCGGTCAGCGGCCGACCTCGCGGGCGCGGAAGTCCTCGACGCTCTCGCGGCGGATCAGCAACCGGGCCCGGCCGTCGCGGACCGCGGCGACGGCCGGGCGGCCCACCAGGTTGTAGCTGGAGGCCATCGACAGGTGGTAGGCGCCGGCGGCGGGGACGGCCAGCAGGTCGCCCGGCCGCAGGTCGGCGGGGAGCGGCGCGTCCCGGGCCAGCACGTCACCGGCCTCACAGTGGCAGCCCACCACGTCGAACGGCCTGCTCGGGGCGGTGCCGCACCGGCCGAACGCCCGGACCGTGTAGGCGCAGCCGTAGAGCGCGGGCCGCGGGTTGTCGCTCATGCCGCCGTCCACGGCGGCGAAGGCCCGCCCGTCGGCGGTGTGTTTCACGGACAGGACCCGGTAGACGGCGACCGCCGCCGGGGCGGCGATCGCCCGCCCCGGCTCCACCGTCAACCTCGGTACGGCCAGGCGGATCGGGCCTGCCCTGACAGAACGTTGACGGCCTGGCGGGGCGCGCGTCAACAGGCCGTACGGATCGCCTCGGGAGGTGAGCGTCTTCCGTACCGCCCTCGGTGACCGCGAGCCGCTGGGTGTCACCGTGCTCACCATCGACCCGCAGCTCGCCGCGCCCGCACCGGCCCCGCTGCCGGCCGGCGGCCCGGCTGTGGTGCTTCCCCGGGAGCTCGGGGAAGTCGCGGCCTGAACCGCCACCGCGTCGGCCCCGGTTCCGGACGGCCCGCTGTCGCCGTTGAACCACCCGTTCGGGAGACGCCCCTTCGTTCGGATCCGGCCACCGCTCCCGCCGGGGAGCAGCGGGGCGCGCGATGTGTACGGTGGGTGGGGGTGGTGGCCGTACGGAGGCCGCTCGGGAACTGAAGGCGGTGCTGGGCGGTGAGCCTCCCGGAGTCCCCGACCCGGCGCATCTTCGTGGCGCTGGCCCCGCCCGACGAGGCCAAGAACGAACTGGCCCGCGCCCTTGCGCCGGCCTACGCCGCCCACCCGCAACTGCGCTGGAACCGGATCGAGGACTGGCACATCACCCTCGCCTTCCTCGGCGAACTCCCCACCACCGCCGTGCCGTTGCTGCTCTCCGCGCTGTCCGGCACCGCCGCCTCGCAGCCCGCCCTCGCGCTGCGCCTGCGCGGCGGCGGCCACTTCGACGACCGGCTGCTGTGGAGCGGCATCGACGGCGACCTGGAGGGCCTGCACCGCCTCGCCGCCGAGATCCGCCGCCTCGTCCGGTCCTGCGGCATCGACTTCCTGGAACGCCCGCTGCGCCCCCACCTCACCCTGGCCCGCGCCCGCCGCGACGACCCCCTCGGTGTCCCGGCCGTCGCCGCCGCCCTGGCCGGCTTCACCGGCCGCACCTGGCACACCGAGCACCTCCACCTGGTCGGCAGCAACATCGGCCGCGGCCCCGGCCCGATCCACTACCGGGACATCACGGCCTGGCCGTTCGCCACCGCCACCACCCGCCCGTAGTCGGATCGCCTCGACCGGCGGGGGCCGGGGCCGGGGCTCCCAACTGCCCAGCGCCGCCGAACCGGACGAGAACCGGGAGCAGGCGCTCGGCGCGCCGCGCGACGGCCTCGCGGTGGGGCTGCTCGGGGTAGCCGGGCCGGACGGCGTTGGGTGGCTGACGCCGTCTCAGTTCCGTCCGGCCGCCATGTCGATCGTGTCCCCCGCCGCGTCGGTCACCACCGGGTCGTGGGTGGCGACCAGCGCCACGCAGCCGCGGGCTTTCGCGGTGCGGGCGATCAGGTCGGTGAGGGTGCCAGCCTGCTCGCGGTCCACGGCGGCGGTGGGCTCGTCGATCAGCAGGAGCCGGGGTTCCAGGAACAACGCCCGGGCGAGGGCCACGCGTTGGCGTTCGCCGCCGGAGAGCTGGTCGGCGCGGTGGCGCAGCCGGTGGCCGAGTCCGACCTCGTCGAGGGCCGATTCCGCTGCGGCGCGCAGCCGCCGCGCGGGGCGGCCGGCGATCGAGGCGGCGGCGAGGAGTTGTTCGACGGTGGTGAGTCCGCCGAGCAGGTTGCCGCTCTGGAACATGTAGCCGATCCGTTCGCGGCGGACCTTCGCCCGCTCCGCGTCCCCGAGCGCCGCCAGGTCGGTGTCGCCGAGCAGTACGTGGCCCTCGTCGGGGCGGAGCATCGCGCCGGCCACGGCGAGCAGCGTGGACTTCCCGGAGCCGGAGGGTCCGACGAGTGCGGTGAGGATGCCCGGGCGGCAGGTGGCGTCGATGCCGCGCAGTACGGGTGTGCGTGCGTCGCCGTGTCCGAGCGAGACGGTGATGCCGCGCAGGGTCAGTGAGGTCATCGTCCGGCTCCCAGCATGGTCATCGGGTCGGCGGTGGCGACCCGGCGGAGGGTGAGGGCGGCGCCGGCGAGGGCGGCCAGGGCGACGGTGCCCATGGTGGCGGCGAGCGCCAACCCGGGGAGGCTGAACGGGACTTCGGTGCCGACCAGCAGCCCGACGGCCGAGGCGAGTGCGGCGCCGGCGACGGTTCCGCCGAGGACGACGGCCGCGGCCTGGACCAGGGTGTGGCCGAGGAGCCGGCGCCGGGAGGCTCCCATCGCGCGCAGCAGGGCGAGTTCGGGCCGGCGTTGGACGGTCCAGACGCCGAAGAACGCGCCGACCACCAGGGGGGCGATCAGGTACAGGAAGAACTGGATGGACGTCATGGTGACCCGTTCGCCGGTGTAGCCGGGCGCGGCGGCGAAGGCGTCGGCCAGCGGGACGGTACGGGTCCCGAGCTCGCGGTCGGCTCCGGTGAGGTCCGAGGTGCCGGCCCGCAGGGCGATCGCGCTGTACTGGTGCGGGAGTTCGGCGGCGGGGGTCTTCGCGCCGGGCGTGGTGAAGCGGATCCGCTGCCAGGTGGCGGTGGTGACGTAGCCGGCCGGGACGTGGCCGTAGGAGGCGCGGCCGGTGATGCCGGTGACCTTGAGGGCGATGCCGAGCCGGTCGATGGTGAGGGTGTCGCCGATCGCGACGCCTTCCTCGGCGAGCTTCCGGGAGATCACCAACTGGTCGTCGCCGCCGAGGCGTTGACCGTCCTCGACACCAGGGTCGAGGAACGATCCGGGTTCGACGCCGAACGCGGCGAGATCGACCTCGGTGTGCCGGTCGGTGGTGCCGCGGGTGATGCCGACGCCGAGCGGGGTGGCCTGGACGCCGGGGCGCTGCTGCCAGCCGGTCAGGGTCTCGGCGGGGACGAGGCTGCGGGCGAACTGGTCGGACTTGGCGTCCGGGGAGAACGCCAGGTGGGTGGCGGGCAGGCGGCGCAGCGCGGAGACGGTGTCGTCGCCGAGTCCGGTGGTGAACCCGGAGACGATTCCGACCAGGGCGGCGACCAGCAGGACGACGCAGCCCATGAGCAGGAAGCGGCCGCGGGCGGCTTTGAGTTCGAGCAGGGCGAGGTACACCGTGCTCCTTCCAAGATGGGGACAGGGTGTCCCCAAGATAGGTCATGGCGACGCCGCGTCCCCAAACCGGGGTGCGGGTCGCCCGGGCTCCTACACTGTCGGGGTGCCGAAGATCAGTGCCGCCACGGTCGCCGACCATCGCGCCCAGCAACGCCGGGCGCTGGTCGCGGCTGCCCGCGACCTGCTGGAATCCGAGGGCGACGCCGCCGCCGTCACCTTCACCGCCGTCGCCCGCCGCACCGGCCTGGCCCGCAACAGCGTCTACAAGTACTTCGCGGACCGCACCGAACTGCTCGCCGCCGTGGTGCGGGAGTCCACCCCGCGCTGGACCGAGCGGATCACCGCCGCGATGGCCGCCGCCGACACCCCCGAACAGCGGGTCGCCGCCTACGTCCGGGCCCAGTGCGAACTGGTCCGCGACGGCGAACACCGGATCGCCCGCGCCCTGGCCGGCGACCGCGACGCCGCCACCCTCCGCGAGGCCGCCGGCCACGCCCACCACCAGCTGCTCGCCCCCCTGGTCGCGGCCCTCACCGAACTCGGCGACACCTCACCGGAGTTCACCGCCCGCCTGCTCCAGGGCCTGGTGAACGCCGCCGTCACCGCCCTCGAAGCCGGCGCCCCCTACCAACCCACCACCGACCGCACCACCACCCTCGCCGTCGCGGCCCTCACCGCCCTGCGGCCTCCCGCGACCTGACGCCCCCGCCCAGATCGGTGGGTACATCAAACAAGGAGTGACAGATGCTGGTGTCGGTCGACTGGCAGGCCGTCGCAGCGCAGACACCGGCGGGCGGCCTGCTCCGGCTGCGGCCGGATGCCGCCGCCCGGATCTGGCCGGACGAGGCCGACGCCCGGTTCGCCGCGGAGAAGCCACTCCCCGAGGAACGCCCCACGCCCCACGACTGGGCCGACGTCGAAGAGATCATCCGCGAGGACATGACCGCCTGGGACCACCTGCCGTTCGAAAGCGGCGCGCGCTTCTGGGAGGCGTACCTGGAGTCCTACCCGATGCTGTGAACCAGCGACGGGTGCAGCACAGCCGACCGACACGCCGCGGGCCGGTGCTGGATGACCTGCCGGCCGGATCCTCGCCCCACTCTCCTGACGAAGCGCCGCCGGGCCGGAAGTTCGGGGCTCACGGCGCGGGCGCGGGCGTCGTACCCCGAGCCCCGTTCGCGGCGTGCGCTCCGCTGCCGCACGGGTGAATACGGGGGCTCCTGCTGGCTGGGACAGTGACGGGGGGCCGATGTGGGCGAAGAATCAGGGCGGTTCGCCTGAGGACTGTCCGAGTTCACGGCATCCCGCCCCGGGCCGGGCGACCTCCCCGTGAGAGGAGTGCGATGACAGTGCCCGCTGTGACGGCAGAGGTTGAGGAGTTCGTCGGCCTGTGCGTACCGCTGACCGGGTTCTCCGCGTTCGACCTGTATGCCACCGGTATGGCCGAGCGCTATTTGGAGACTGCCCAACAGCAGGTCGGGGCAAGGCGGTTCGCCGAGTTCTGGGCTGCCTGGACGGTCGCCGTCTCGGAGGGGGGCGGCCCGCAGGGCCTCTCGCCCGTGCACCTGGAGGTGGCCCGGGCGCTCGCCTATCTGTGGCTCACCGGGGCCTGGCCGCGCCTCGCACCGGCCGCCCATGCGGCGCTGCGGCGGCAGGTGGGCAACGAGGAGTTCGTGGTCGCCCCGGAGTCCTACGTCGAGGGGCTGGTCTGGCGCACCTTTCACGGGCACCCGTCCGGTGCCAAGCCGCCGGGTTTCGGCACCTGGGCGGTCAAGCCGCCCGACCAGCCCGACACTTCGGCGCTGCGCCGGGACCTCGGTCTTGGCGAGCGCCCGTTCCGCACCGGGCTGACCGCCGAAGTCGCCCTGGACGCCGTACCCGTGCACCTGCTGCCCGGGTTGCGCGCTGCTCGCCGCATTCCGCCGTCCGCCGTCCCCACCGCCGAAACCGCCGCCGGGACGGCCGTCGAACGGCCCGGCAGTTCGAAGGAGCGCGCATGACCGGGGCCGTTGGCGCGGACGAGGCGGCCCGTCGCCGGTACGACGTCGTCATTGTCGGCGGCGGCTGGGCCGGCAGCCTGCTCGCCAAGGACCTCGGCGACCGGGGCTGGCAGGTGCTGGTCCTGGAGGCCGGGAACGGCGGTACCGAGACCTGGCCCGGTTATCTGGGATCGCTGTCCACCTTCTACTCCGCCGTCGCCAAGGTGCCCAACTCCGGCTACCGGCGCAGCACCGCCGCGCCCTTCCCCGACGTACTCGACCTCGCGCCGGTGACCGATCCGAAGCCCGGCGAGCGGGAGTACACCGCCAACGGCTACTTCGTGCAGAACGGCCGGCTGCCCTACGGCACCGACTACCTGCGGGAGTTGGGCGGCAGCGCGATGCACTGGCTGGGGGCGGTGCCGCGCATGCACCCCGAGGACTTCGCCACCAGGGAGCTCTTCGGCTACGGCCGCGACTGGCCGATCGGTGCGGCGGATCTGCAGTACTGGTACGCCCGGGCCGAGTACGAGATCGGTGTCGCGGGGGACGCCGCAGGCCAGCGCGAGATCGGTGTCGTCACGGACCCCGACTACGTCTACCCGATGCACCGGATCCCGGCCAGCTACATCGACCAGTACTGCACCGGCCTCGACGGCACCCGGATCCCGGACGAAGTCGCCCACGACTCCTACCCGTTGCGGGTGCACAGCCTGCCGCAGGCCCGCAACTCCACGCCGAACCCGGACTACCGGCCGGGGCCGTACCGTCCGGCGAGCGCGGTGGGCCTGCCCAACTACGGCGAGCGCTGCGTGGGCAACGCGAGCTGTGTGCCGATCTGCCCGGTGCAGGCCAAGTCCCACCCGCTGCGCCAGCAGGCCCGGTTCGCGGAGTCGGTCACGCTCGCCACCCGCTGCGTGGCGACCCGGGTCCGCCTGGCGGGCCCGACCAGGGGCGGCCGGGTGAGCGGCGTCGAGTTCCGCACCTACACCGACCCGGTCTCACCGGTCGGCCGGTCGTACGTGGTCGAGGCGAACGTCGTCGTGCTCGCCGCGCACGCCATCGAGAACGCCCGCCTGCTGCTGTTCTCCGGGCTCGCCAACGGCAGCGACCAGGTGGGCCGCAACCTGATGGACCACCCCACCCTGCTCAACTGGGCGCTCGCCGACGAGAAGCGCGGGCCGGTCGGCCCGTTCCGCGGGCCCGGGCACACCTCCGGCTGGGAGGTCTTCCGCTTCGGGGACGGACGCCGGCGGCGCGCCCCGTTCCGGATCGAGATCGGCAACTGGGGCTGGGGCTGGGCCACCGGCGCGCCGATGAGCAACGTCGCCACCGCCCTCGGCATCGGCGGCGACCGGCAGGGCGAGATCCGCCCGGACGGCGTCTTCGGCCCCGAGCTGCGCCGGCTGCTCGGCTCCACCATCGGCCGGCAACTCCAACTGCAGATCGCCGTCGAGCAGTCGGCGAACCCGGGCAACCGGGTCACCATCGACCGCCGCCACCGCGACGCGATGGGCAACCTGCGCCCGGTCCTCACCTACGACCTCGACCGGCACACCCGGGACGGCATCTACGCGGCCCGCCTGGTCGCCGGCCGGATCTTCCACCACCTCCACGCCACCGACTACACCGACCACGCACCCCGCGACGGCGTTCCACCGCTCGGCCACTTCACCCACACCATCGACGGAACGACGCTGGACCTGGGCTACAGCGGCGCCGGACACGGAGCCGGCACCCACCTCATGGGCAGTTCCCCGAACAACTCCGTGGTCGACGGATTCCAGCGCACCTGGGAGCACCCCAACCTGTACGCCGTCGGCTGCGGCAGCATGCCGTCCATCGGCACCAGCAACCCCACCCTCACCATGCTGGCCCTCGCCCTGCGCAGCGCGGAGCAGATCCACACGGACCTGGTCCTCGACCGCCGGCCGGCCGACATCAGTGGCGCCGACGACGTGGAGGTACCCGCATGAGGACCGCCCTTGCCGTGGAGCAGGCGGGCTTCGCCGTCCCGAAGACCCTGGACGAGCTGCGCACCTACCTCCAGGCGGCCCTGGAGGTCGAGCACCTCACCATCCCGGTGTACATGACCGGCCTGTACACCATCCGCCCCGGCACCAACGCCACCGCCTTCTACGCGATCCGCGCCGTCCTGATGGAGGAGATGCTCCACATGACGCTGGCCGCCAACCTGCTCAACGCGGTCGGCGGCGCCCCGGTGGTCGACTCCCGCGTCGTCGCCGAGTACCCGGCGAGGCTGCCGTTCAGCGGCGAGAGCGTCCCGTCGATCGGGTTGCGGCACTTCTCCCCCGAGGCGCTGAAGACCTTCCTGCGGATCGAACAGCCGAAGAGCATGACGCCCGCGCCCGCCCCCGGTGACGGCTGGACCTCCATCGGGCAGTTCTACGACACCGTCCGGGAGGGGCTGGAACACCTCATCAGGACCCTCGGCCCCGCTCAGGTCTTCACCGGGGGCCCCGAACGCCAGGTCGGCCCGGAGGACTTCTACAACTCCGGCGGCGAGGTCTTCCGGATCGGGGACCGGGCAACCGCCCTGCTGGCGATCGAGACCATCACCGAGCAGGGCGAGGGCGTCCACGACACCATCTGGAACAGCAACGAGGTGTTCGGCGAGGAACGCGAACTCGCCCACTGGTTCCGCTTCAACGAGATCTTCACCGGCCGCAGTTACGGCCCGCACGACCGCCCCAAGGATCCGCCCAGCGGCCCGCTGATCGACGTCACCTGGGACGACGCCTACCCGATCCACGGCGACTCCAAGGTCGCCGACTACCAGCGGTACGAGCGGACCAGCGACGTCCATCGGCAGGCCGTCGCCTTCAACTCCCGCTACGCGGTGCTGCTGCGCTACCTCGACTCGGCCTTCAACGGCCACCCCCGCCACCTGGCGCTGGCCATCCCCACCATGCTCGAACTGCGCGACCGCGCGCCGCAGTTGTACCACAACCCGCACCCCGACCCGGCCCTCGCCGCCCAGGGCCGCTACGCCAGCGCCACCTTCGAGATCACCGCCCCCCAGTTCGCCGCCGCCGACGCGGAAGTCGCCCGCAATCTCCGAACCGCTTCCCTGCGCCCCGGCGCCCCGATCGACCTGACCGCCGTCACCTCCGCCTCCGCCGAGGCCTTCACCTGACCGCTGCCGCCCGGCCGCAACGGTCCCGCCACCCCGTCCGCGACCGTCCCGGCGCCGCGGCTGGCATGATCGACACATGCTTGAACGAGTGATCGCCGCATGTGACGGAGCAGCCAAGGGCAACCCGGGGCCGGCGGGCTGGGCGTACGTGGTCGCCGACAGCGCCGCCGTGCCGCAGCGGTGGGAGTCCGGGGCCCTCGGGCACAGCACCAACAACGTCGGGGAGTTGACCGCGCTCCAGCGGCTGCTGGCGTCCACCGACCCCGGGGTGCCGCTGGAGGTGCGGCTGGACAGCACCTACACCCGTGACGCCGTCACCAAGTGGCTGGCGGGGTGGAAGCGCAACGGGTGGAAGACGGCCGCGGGCAAGCCGGTCGCCAACCAGGAGCTGATCCAGCGCATCGACGCGCTGCTGACCGGGCGGGACGTCACCTTCGTCTATGTCGCGGCCCACCAGGTGAACGGCGATCCGCTGAACGCCATCGCGGACAAGGCCGCCAGCGACGCCGCGCGGACCCAGCAGGACGCGGCCGGCACCGCGTCCGACCTGCCCGAACCCGACCCGCAGCGAAACACCGCGCCCGCGAGCAAGCCCCGCCGCTCCACCGCCGCGAAGAGCGGGGGCCGCACCCTCGCCGCCCGCTTCCCGGGCACCTGCCCGTGCGGCGGCGCCTACCCCAAGGGCGCGACCATCACCAAGGTCGGCGCCGGCTGGGGACACCCGGACTGCGCCGCCGCCCACTGACCCGCGTCGTCAGGCCAGCGCCGCGCCCCATTCCTTGGCCCGGTCCAGCTCGCCGTCGCGCAGCGGTCCGTTGATCTCCTCCACCAGGAAGCCGACGGGCTCGGCCGTGAGGTCGTAGTGGTGGCGGGTGAGGCGCGCGGCGATGCCCTCGGCCGCCGCTCCGGAGTGCTTCCCCTCGACCCGGGTGTCGAACGCGGCGGCGCGAACGCCCGCGCCGTCGGCCGGCAGGGAGCGGAACCAGGAGCGCAGGCCGGGGCTTTCCTCCGGTGCGCCCGTCTTCGCGGCCACGGTGCGGCTGAGGCCGGTGGACATGCCCCGCATGTGGGTGGGGCCGCCGACCACCAGCAGGTCGGCGTCCCCGAGGGCCTCGGTCTCGGCCTCGGCGACCGGTAGGCACCGCACGTCGGCGTCCGGCTTGGTCGTCCGGATGCCGTGGGCGATCGCCGTGGCGACCTGCTTGGTGTTGCCGTACATGCTCTCGTAGACGATCACGGCACGCATCGTTCGTTCACCTCTCTCCGGATCGGGCTCTCCACCGGACCGGACGGCCGCACGCCGTTGCGGCGGCCGTGGTCCGGTGTGGCCTGGTCGCTTTCCACGCTAGGCGCGCCCGGCGGGACGGGCGAGGGCCGACCGGCCCGGCCCGGTGGGGCATCGGGCCCCACCGGGTCAGAGCGTGAAGGTGCGGCTCTCGCCGGGCCCCACCGGGACGGCCGCGCCGCGAAAGCGCACCGTGACGGGTTCCTGCCGGTCCGTGCCGAGGGCGACGGTCGCGGTCTGCCGGTCCACGGTGATCCGCACACCCCAGTGGCCGCGGTAGTGCAGGTCGAGGGCGAGGCCGCTGAGCGCGGCGGGCAGCCGCGGGTCGAGCCACAGGGCGTCCTCGCGCAGTTCCAGGCCGGTGTAGCAGCGTTGCAGCAGGTCGGCGGCGCCGGCCATCGCCCCGAGGTGGATGCCCTCCCGGGTGGTGCCGCCCTGCGCGTCCCGCAGGTCGGCGGTGAGGGCGTCGCGGAAGTGCTTCCAGGAGGCGCGGCGGTCGCAGCGGGTCAGTACCCAGGCGTGCACCACGGAGCTCAGGGTGGAGCCGTGGACGGTGCGGTGCAGGTAGTAGGAGACGGTGCGGCGCATCAGTTCGTGTCCGGCGGGGTGACCGAGCCGGCGCAGCAGGTCGCGGACCTCGTGGGCGGAGAACAGGTACCAGAGCATCAGCACGTCCGCCTGCTTGGAGACCCGGTAGCGGTTCGCGGTGTCGCCCTCGGCCTCCAGGATCCGGTCGAGCCGGCGCAGGTCCGGGTAGCGGTGGCGGTAGGCGTCCCAGTCGAGTTCGGCGAGCCGGTCGTAGCCGTCGAACTGGCTGATCACCCCGTCGTGGAAGGGCACGTGCAGGTGCCGGCCGATGTCCTGCCAGCGCTGGAGTTCCGTGGCGTCCAGGGCGAGGCGCTCGGTCAGCTCGCCGCGGCGGCGGCCCGGCAGGAGGCCGAGGGTGTCCAGGGCCCGGGCGAGCACCCAGGAGGCGAGGACGTTGGTGTACGCGTTGTCGTCCAGCCCGGGCCGGTCCGTCCAGGGGTAGGCGTCGTGGTACTCGTCGGGGCCGAGCACCCCGCGGATCGACCAGTGCGCGCGGGACGGCACGTACTCGGCGGCCGACGCCCAGTAGCGGGCGATCTCCAGCAGGGTCTCGGCGCCGGCTTCCGCGAGGAAGTCGAGGTCGCCGGTGGCCTGGTAGTACTGCCAGATGTTGTAGGCGACGGCGGAGCCGATGTGCCGTTGCAGGTGGCTGTGGTCGGGCAGCCAGCGGCCGGAGAGCGGGTTGAGGTGGACGCGGGCGGACTGCTCCTGCCCGTCGCTCCCGCTCTGCCACGGGTAGCTCGCGCCCTGCCGGCCCTCGGCGCGGGCGGCGCGGCGGGCGGCGTCGAGGCGGCGGTGGCGGTGGCGCAGCACCGCGCGGGCGAGTTCGGGGAAGCGCAGGTCGAGGACCCGCAGGACGAACAGTTCGTCCCAGAAGACGTGGCCCCGGTACGCCTCGCCGTGCAGGCCGCGGGCCGGGACGCCGACGTCCAGGTCGGCGGAGTGCTCCGAGTAGGTCTGCAGCAGGTGGAACAGGTCGAGGTGCAGCGGTCCGAGGCCGGGGAAGTCCGCGTCGATCCGGCAGCGCCGCCACAGTTGTGCCCAGCGCAGGGCGTGTTCGGCCAGCAGGTGGTCGAAGTCCTCGGCTTCGGCGACGAGTTGCCGGGCGGCGTCGAGCGGGTCGCCGGTGGCCGGGTCGTGCGAGGTGTGGACGGCGACGGCCTTGTCGACGGTGACGGCCAGGCCGGCGGCCGTCTCCACGGTCAGGGTCCGGACTGCCAGGCCCTCGCTGGTGCGGGTGGCGGACGCGGCCTCGACGGGCCGGCCGCCGAGGCGGACGCGGTGGCGGGCGGCGAGCGCGATGCGCCGGCCCGCGCCGGTGGACACCTCCAGCCACAGCGTCCCGTCCGGGTCGTGGCCCTGGCGCAGTGGGGTGAGGTGTCTGCTGGTCAGGCCCGTGTAGCGGGGCACGCCGGTGTTGGCGACGGTGCCGTCGAGGGCGGAGCGGACCTCCAGCGGGCCGGACCAGTTCTCGGCGGTGAGGACCGTCTCCAGTGCCACGAGGTGCGGCCGGGCCTGGCTGGCGATCCGGCGCTGGACCAGCCGGGTGCGCCGCCCGGCGCCGTCCACGCACACGGCGCGGCGGGTCAGGACACCGCGGCGCAGGTCGAGTTCGAGTTCCTGCTGTTCGGGCGGGCCGGTGAACCAGTCGCCGCCCGCGCAGCGGAAGGTCACGGGCAGCCAGTTCGGGCAGTTGACCAGGTCCTCGTGGGTGAACACCCGCCCGCCGATCTCGGAGTCGGTGCGGTCGTAGCAGCCGGCCAGGTAGGTGCCGGGGTAGTGCACGCCGTCCGCGACCGCCTCGGGCGCGGCCCCGCGGGTGACCAGGTAGCCGTTCCCGACGGCGCACAGTGCCTCGCGCAGCCCTTCGTCCAGTGGCGCGAAGCCGCTGTAGCGCAGCGTCCAGGCGTCCGGCATCAGGCGGTGCAGGGCCTCGGCCTGCCGCTCCGGGGAGTCGGACCGCACGCGACCCACCTCCGTTCGTGTGCGTCACCCGGCTTCCAGTGTGCCCACGGGGCGTCGGCCGTGCCGGGCGGGCCGAAGCGGGGCCCGTGGCAGGGGCGGGCCGAAGCGGGGCCCGTGGCAGGGGCGGGCCGAAGCGCCGAGGCTGATAGTGGAAGCAACCGCGATCGCGGAGGGCGTGAGAGCGATGAAGGCACTGACCTACCACGGGCCCGGCCGGCGCACCTGGGGCGAAGTCCCCGACCCGGTGGTCCGTGACCCGGAGGACGCGGTCGTCCGGGTGGACGCCGTCACCATCTGCGGCACCGACCTGCACATCCTCAAAGGCGACGTGCCCGAGGTCGCCGAGGGCCGGGTGCTCGGCCACGAGGCGGCCGGGACGGTCGTCGAGACCGGCAGCGCGGTGCGCACCGTCAAGGTCGGCGACCGGGTGCTGGTCTCCTGCATCTCGGCCTGCGGCCGCTGCGCGTACTGCCGGCAGGGCAGGTACGGGCAGTGCACGGGTGGTGGCGGATGGATCCTGGGGCACCTGGTCGACGGCACCCAGGCCGAGTACGTGCGGACGCCGTTCGCCGACAACTCGCTGCACCCGCTGCCGGACGGCGTCGACAACGAGACCGCGCTGATGTTCGCCGACATCCTGCCCACCGCGTACGAGGTGGGGGTGCTGAGCGGCCAGGTGGGGCCGGGCGACACCGTGGCGGTGATCGGCGCCGGACCGATCGGCCTGGCCGCGATCGCCACCGCCCGCCTGTACAGCCCGCGCCGGATCGTCGCCGTCGATCTGGCGCCGAGCCGGCTGGCCGCCGCCGAGCGGGCCGGGGCCGACGAGGTGCTGCGCGGCGACGGCGACCCGGCGGAGGCGGTGCGCGCGCTCAGCCCGGACGGGCTCGGCGTCGAGGTGGCGATCGAGGCGGTCGGCGTCCCCGACACCTTCGAGCTCTGCACCCGGGTGGTGCGGCCCGGCGGGCACGTCGCCAATGTCGGCGTGCACGGCAGGCCCGCCGTGCTGCACCTGGAAGACCTGTGGATCAAGGACATCACCATCACCACGGGCCTGGTCGACACCGACAGCACTCCCCTGCTGCTCGACCTGCTCGCCACGGGCCGGCTCGATGTGACCGGCCTGGTCACCCACCGGTTCGGGCTCGACGAGATGCCGGACGCCTACGACGTGTTCGGCAACGCCGCCGAGACCGGGGCGCTCAAGGTCGCCCTGTTCCGGGCCTGACCGCCAGGAGGTGCAATCCCATGGACCCGCAGCCCCGGCCCGGCCCGCCGTCCGCCGAAGCGATCGCCCGCCGGATCGCCGACCGCCGGGCCCGGCTCGGCCTCGGCCCGGACGCGCTGGCCCACCAGGCCGGCATGTCGCGCCGCTACCTGGAGTTCCTGACCACGGCCGGTCCGGGCTTCGACCCCAACGGCTTCCTGCGGATCGCCGCCGCGCTCGGCCTGACGTACCACGAACTGGTCGCCGGCCGAGCCGACGCGCCGCCCGGGCAGGCACCGCCCGCGCCCCGGCCGGTGCTGGCGCGGCTCACCGAGGAGGAATGCTGGGACCAGATGGGCACCCGGGGCGTCGGGCGGATCGCCCTGCCCGGCGAACACGGCCCGGCGATCTTCCCGGTGAACTACGCCGTCGATCACGGCACCGTCGTCTACCGCACTCACCACCACAGCGCCGCCGACCCGCCGCCCGGCACCGAGGTCGCCTTCGAGGTCGATCGGATCGACGACCACCGCAGCAGCGGCTGGAGCGTGCTGATCGCCGGCACCGCCGAGCCGATCGAGGACGAGCCGACGCTCCAGCGGCTGATGCGCGACCTCGCCGTCCAGCCCTGGGCGGGCGGCCCGCGCACCAGCTGGGTGCGCATCCGGCCCGTGTCCGTCACCGGCCGCCGGATCACCAGCATGCCCGCCGGGGACGAGGACTGAGCCGGGGCGCCGCGCCCGCCGTGGGGCGCCGTCGCCTTCCGGTGTCTCGCCGTCAGCTCCGGTCGGGCGCGCCGGGCACCGTGACGACGGGACAGCTCGCCTCGTGCAGCAGCCCCCGGGGGACTGAGCCGAGCCGCATGCCGGTGAAGCCGCCGCTGCCGCGTCTGCCGATGACGACGGCCAGGGCGTGCCGGGACTCGTCGGCGAGCACCCGGACCGGATGGCCGCTGACGACCTCGCTGGTGACGGCCACGTCCGGGTTCTCGGCCCGGGGGCCGGCCGTTGTCCCGTCGAGCGTGCGGCGCAGCTCGTCGAGTGTGGCTTCCTCGTCGAGGCGTGCCAGGCGCGGTCGCTGCCACACCCACACGGCGTGCACTGTCGCGCCGTGGTGCCGGGCCAGTTCCAGGGCGGCCGCGAAGGCGATGGCCGAGGACGGGCTGCCGTCCACTCCTACGACGAGCCGGGGCGGGTCGTCCGCCTCGCCCTGCCGTTGAGGGACCACGACCACCGGGCAGTGGGCCTGCGCGCTCACCGGCACGGTGATCGAGTAGCCGCTGAGCAGTTCCTCGATCCGGCTGAGCGACCGCGAGCCGAGGACCACGAACGCGGCCTCGCGGGAGACGTGGACCAGGACCGGTCCCGGCGCCCCCTGCTGGATCTCGGCGGACACCTCCAGCTCCCGGTGCCGCGCGCGGGCGAGCCGGCCGGCGAGGTGGAGCTGGCGGCGCCCGACCCGTACCTGGTCCTGCTGGAAGGCCGTCCCGAGGACCCGCATGCTCCGGGGGGACGGCTGCACCACGTGGATCATGCGCAGCGGGAGACCGCGGTGGGCCGCCTCGTCCGCCGCCCAGCGCAGCGCGTCGTCGTTCTCGCCGAGCGCGTCGACGCCCAGGACGATCGAACGGCCCTGATCGGTGGCTGCCATCACTCCTCCAATGCGCTTATCGACATGTCGGCCTCCCTTTCGCACGGTATGCGGCGCCCGGGGACGGCGCGCGGCGGAGCGGGTGGGGCGCCACCGGGGCGGCCACGACCTGCGCATTAGCCGGTGGTTAAGCGATCGCAGACCGCTTTTGAACCATGCGCGCCAATGCTGGTACCGCGCCGGTACGGCATCCCGCCGCGCGGCCGACACAGGAGGAACCAGGTGATCGAGAAGTTCGAGCTCGGGTCCGGCCTGGCCGGTTGCCCGCTCTACATGGAGGCCATCGGCGTCTCGGACGACGAGGTCGTGGCCCACGGCATCGAGCTGCCCGAGCCGGCCCCCGAGCCGGACGGCAGCCGCCCCGAGGACCCGGCCTGACGGGCCGATTTCCCGCCCGCCGCGACTGCCGAGGTACTGGCGAACGACACCCGGAACATCCGCTTCCACTCCCTGGAGAGACTCATGTCCGAGAAGTCCGAGAAGTTCGAGACCCCCGAGGTCGTCTGCGGCATCTACGACAAGGCGCCCGCCAACTCCGACGACGTCCTGGCCCACACCGCCGAGATGCACGAGGGCGCCGAGGTGCTCTGCGGCATCTACGACAAGTCGCTCGAGAGCTGATCGTTCGCGGCGCCGCGCGGCCGGATCCCCCGGGTCCGGCCGCGCGCCCCGCTCCCCGCGGCTGCCCCGTCCGACTCGTCACAGGAAGCACAGGCCATCCGTGAGAATCATCGAAGGCACGTCCGGCGTCTGGCACTTGGGTCCCGGAGGGACGCTGCTCCTCCCGCACCGCTACTACCAGGACGGTGTGCTGACCGAGGAGGGCGCGCAGGAGCTTGCGCAGGCGGACATCGCGCGGCGCGCGCCGAGGAGCGCCTACAGCCTGACCGTGGTCACCTCGACGGCCTGCAACCTCGGCTGCCCGTACTGCTTCCAGAACACCGACGCGGCGGCGCCGGGGCGGTTCGACCCGCCGCGGATCGACAAGCAGGTGCTCGACGGCCCCACCATCGACCGGATCGTGGAGTTCACCCGGCCCCGGATGGCCCGCGCGGCGGCCCGGCGGCTGTTCGTCCTGCTGTTCGGCGGCGAGCCGCTGCTCAACCCCTGGGCCTGCCGTGAACTCCTGGTCCGCCTGGCCGCGTTGGGGCCGGTCACGGCCTCGATGGTCAGCAACGGGGTGCTGCTGACGCCGCGCAGGGCCGGGAAGCTGGAGGAGGTCGGGCTGCGTTCGGTGCAGGTCACCCTGGACGGCCCCAGGGACCTGCACGACTCCCTGCGCGCGACCCGCTCCGGGCGCGGCACCTACCAGTCGATCCTGGACAATCTCGCGGCCGTCCAGGACGCCACCGCCCTGCGGTTCGGCCTGCGGCTCAACACCACCGCCGAGGGCCTGCCCCGCCTGAGGGGCCTGGTCCAGGAGCTGGCCGAGCGGGTGGACCCGTCCCGCTGCACCCTCGACATCGCCCCGGTGCTCAACTACGAGGGCATGTTCGGCGACGTGCTGGACCGCTCCGGCGGCGAGGTGGAGACCATCCTGGCCGCCTACACCGCCGCCCTGGAGGCCGGTTTCACCGTGAACTGGCCCGGCGGCGGCGAGTGCGGCTTCTGCGGCGAGCAGGACGGCACCTCCGGCGCGGTCGTCAACGCCGACGGGACCCTGTACAGCTGCTGGGAGACGATCGGCAAGCCCGGGTACGAGGTCGGGGACATCGACGGCGGCTACACCTCCTACCCGCAGGACCGCTGGGTCAGCTGCGGCGAGTTCGCCGAGCAGTCGGCGACCGAGGCGGCCTCGCGGGCGTTCGACGACACGCTCTCGGTGGGCCTGCTGGAGCTGCTGCGCGCACACAAGCGCCGCGCCGGGGCCGCAGCGGCCGGGTGAGGACGCCGGTCCGAGCACCGCGTCGGCCGCTGCGGCCCATGACACATCCACCCCGAACAGGAGTCGCTCATGAGCACCGTCCCCACCGACCACGCGGCCGTCGCCTACGACGCCACCGCCCCGTTCTACGACGCGCTGACGCGCGAGGACAACTACACCGTCTTCGGCGACCTGCTGGAGCAGCTGATCAAGCGGGCCGACCCGCCCGGCGACCGGCTGCTGGACGCGGGCTGCGGCACCGGGCGCAGCACCGTGGCGTTCGCGCAACGCGGCTTCCGGCCCACCGGGACGGACATCAGCCCCGCCATGATCGAGATCGCGCGGACCACGCACGCGGACACCGGTATCGACTTCCACGTGCACGACATCCGGCTGCCGTTCGCGCACGGCGGGCCCTACGACGTGGTGCTGTGCATGAGCGACATCGCCAACTACCTGGCCGACCCCGCCCACCTGGCCGAGGCCCTGGTCAGCCTGGGCCGGGTGATGAGCCCGGGCGGTGTGCTGGTCTTCGACGCCAACACCCGGCGCGGCTACCGGCTGATGCACGAGCCGCACGTCTTCGAGTCCCCGGGCCTGCACGTGACCCTGCGCGGCCGCTACCTGCCCGAGGAGGGCGACCCGGAGCGGTTCCGGCTGAACATGACCGCCTTCCGGCAGTCCGCCGAGGACCCCGGGGTGTGGTCCCGGGAGAGCATCGACCACCTCCAACGGCACCACTCCGTCGAGGAGTTCACCCGTCTCCTGGACGCGGCCGGACTGGACCTGGTCGCGGCGCACGGCCTGAACCGCGACGGCAGCATGGCCGACTCGGTGGACGAGGACAGCCACACCAAGGGCCTCTACGTCGCCGTTCGCCGCACCACCGGCTGACCCCGGGAACCGGCCGTGATCAGCAGGGGTTTCCTCAACAGGAGCCGCATCAGCCGGAGTTACACGCTCATCTGGGTCAGCCAGGCGATGTCCGACATGGCGAGCGAGATGACCTCGCTCGCCCTGCCGCTGGCGGTGCTGGCCTCCACCAGGTCGCCGGTGGACGCGGCCCTGGTGGCCACGGCCGTGGGTGTCGCCCAGCTGGTCGCCAAGCTGCCCAGCGGCCTGATCGCCGACACGGTCAACCGCAAGTCGCTGATGCTGCTCTGCGACGCCGGCCGGGCCGTGATCGCGCTGCTGCTCGTGCTCACCCTGGCGACCGGGCAGCTGACCACGCTCTTCGCGGTGGCCGCCGCGGCGGCCACCGCCGTGGTCTCCACCCTGTTCTCCTCGGCCGAGGCGGGTGTGCTGCGGCAGTCCGTCCCGGTCGAGCGCCGGCGGGAGGCCATCACCCGCACCATCGTCCGCACCAACATCGCCATCGCGGTCGGCCCACCGCTCGGCGGGCTGCTGCTCACCCTCGGCGCACCGATCGCCTTCCTGGTGGACGCCGTCTCCTACCTGCTCTCCCTGGCGCTGCTCTCCCAGGTGGTGTACCAGCACCTGCCGCGCCCGGCCCCGGCCGGGAACGGCGCGGGTCCGGTGCGCCGCACCGCGACCGAGCTCACCCGGGGCTTCGGCTGGGTGGCCCGGCGGCGGTCGCTGCTGTTCCTGGTGGGCGTCGTCGCCTACATCAACCTGCTGGGCCGCGCCGTCGAACTGCTCGCTGCCATCGACGCCTCGGACGTGGGCCGGCACCCGGTCTCGGCCGGCTGGGTGCTGACCGCCGCCGGCTGCGGCGGGATCGCCGGCGGGGTCTGCACCGGGTGGATCCTGCGCCGGTTCCGGCCGGTCACGGTGCTGCTGGGCGTCACCGCGGTGTGGCTGTCGATCACGCCCCTGGTGGCGCTCGGCCCGACCCTGCTCACCGTCACGGCAGTGGGCGTGATCGTCTTCTTCCTGCCGCCGATCGGCTCGCTGGTCTTCCTCCAGGTCAGCCTGGACTCCCCGGCCCACCTCCAGGGCCGGATCTCGGCGGCGGTCATCCTGCTGGCCGGCAGCATCGCCTGGGCCGGGCCCGGCATCACCGGCTTCCTGATCTCCGGCACGGGCGGCCCGACCGCCTCGGTCGTCCTGGTCGCCCCGCTGCTGCTGCCCCTGGCCGCCCTCGCCGCCAGCCCGCGCCTGCGTGCCGCCGTCAACGCCGGCCCCGCGCCGGCGCCCGGCCCGGCCGCCACCCAGGAGCCCGCGCAGGTCGCCCCGGCCGCGCCTGCCGCGCAGAGCTGAGATCCGTCAGAGCTGACGCCAGTGGAGTTCGTCGGGATCGGTCACCCGGGTGGCGGTCCTCCCGGCGAACACCCCACGGGTCCGCCGCCCGTCCAGCGGAGCGGCGACGGCCAGGCGCGGGGCACGCTCGGCGATGGGCACGACCGCACCACCGGCCGACCCGTCACCCGCTCACTCATCGCCTACGTCCACTGACCGACTTCGGAACTACTCGTCCAGCCGGTCCGGCGGCTTGGCCCGGCGTTGGCGCGGCTACAGTTTGCGGACGGCGGCCGGGACCGCCCACAGAAACGGGCAGGAGCACATGGCGGCAGCGCTGACGTTCGGAGGACCGGTACGCCGGCCACGGGCACGCCTGCTCCACGTCCTGCTGCTCGCCCTGGCCGCGGCGCTGGCCCTGCTCGTGCATCACAGCGTCTCGGCCGAGGCGTCCCCGGCCATGTCAGGGATGCCCGGCATGGTTCACGGCACCACCATGTCGGCGGGTGTCCCGGTACCGGACGCGCAACTCGCCCACGCCCCCGCCGGCCAATCGTGCGCGGCCGGCACGCACTGTGTCGGAACCGACGTGCGTGGGCCGGTGCTCACCGCGCCGGCGGCGCACCCGGCGCCCGTCGTCGCGGCGGTGGCCGACACCGGATCCGGCGGCCCGCACGGCGGCCGGCATTCCGCCGGGCCGTCCCCGCCCGATTCGTCGCTCCTCTCGGTCCTGCGCATATAGGCGCGGGCCGCGGCTGCCGCATGCCCGGCGGCCGCTGCTGCCCACGTCCACCGGCACGGCCGGGCCGTGCCATGCGCACCCACCAAGAGGAACGATGAACACGATCAACCGACGCTCCCTGCTGCTCGCCGGACTGGGGCTGGTCGGCGGCGGAGCGCTGGCCGCCTGCTCCAGCACGAAGAGCGGCTCCGCCGAACTCGTCGACCCGTCCGGCTCCGCCGTGGCGGCGGCCGAGAGCAGGCGCGCCACCGGCGGCAGCGAACGCACCGTCGAACTGACTGCCGCCGCCACCCCTGTGGACCTCGGCGGTCTCACCGTCAACACCTGGACCTTCGGCGGGCAGTTGCCCGGTCAGGAGATCCGCCTCACCGCAGGCGACACCCTGGTGGCCCAGCTCGCCAACACCCTCGCCGCGCCGACCTCGATCCACTGGCACGGCCTGTCGCTGCGCAACAACATGGACGGCGTCCCGCCGGTCACCATGCGCGAGGTGCCGGCCGGCGGCGGCTTCGGCTACCGCTTCGTCGCGGACCGGCCCGGCACGTACTGGTACCACCCGCACGTCGGGGTGCAGCTCGACCGCGGGCTGTACGGACCGCTGATCGTCGAGGACCCGCACGAGCCGATGAAGTACGACGACGAGTGGGTCGTCGTCCTGGACGACTGGCTCGATGGCGTGAGCGGCACCCCCGACGAGGCGTTCGCCGAACTCTCCAAGGGCATGGGCGGGATGGGCGGCATGAACCACGGCATGGGCGGCATGGACCACGGCTCGGGCGGGATGGGCATGGGCCAGAGCCCCTCGTCCACCGGCGGCATGGCGATGAGGTTCATGCTCATGGGCGCCACCAGCCCGCTGCTCGGGGGCGATGCCGGAGACGTGAATTACCCGCACCATCTGATCAACGGCCGACTGCCCACGGCCCCGGCGGTCAAGCAGGCCAAGCCGGGGGCCCGGGTGCGGCTGCGGATCATCAATGCGGGCGGCGACACCGCCTACCGTGTCGCCCTGGCCGGCCACAAGCTCACCGTCACGCACACCGACGGCTACCCGGTCGAGCACCAGGAGGTCGACGCGCTGCTGCTGGGCATGGGCGAGCGGTACGACGTCCTGGTCACCCTGCAGGACGGGGTGTTCCCGCTGGTGTCGCTCGCGGAGGGCAAGAACGCCACCGGCACGGCGCTGATCCGCACCGGCTCCGGCGGGGCCCCGGCACCGTCCTTCCGTCCGACCGAGCTGGACGGCAGGCTGCTGACGGCCGATCAGCTGCGCGCCGACGCGAGTGTCCGGCTCGCCGCCCGCACGCCCGACGTCACACACCGGCTCCAGCTCACCGGCACCATGGCCGGCTACGACTGGTCGATCAACGGGCGGCGCTTCGACATGGACGACCCGGCCGCCGGTGCGTTCCTGGTCGGCCAGGGCCGGCGCGTGCGGCTGGAGTTCACCAACGCCGGCCAGATGTGGCACCCGATGCACCTGCACGGCCACACCTTTCAGGTGGGCGACTCGGGACCGCGCAAGGACACCGTGATCGTCAAGCCGAAGCAGCGAGTCGTCTGCGACTTCGACGCCGACAACCCCGGCCAGTGGATGGTGCACTGCCACAACGCGTACCACGGCGAGAGCGGCATGATGGGCCTGGTCGCCTACCGCGCCTGACGGCAGACCACCGACCGGGACCGGCACCCGAGTGCCGGTCCCGGCGGCCTACCGGCCCGCCCGCAGCCCCGGCTTCCTCACCTGGCCGGAACGGGTGCGGGCGGGGACGACGGGGCACCACCGACCGCCCGCGCCGACGGCGACGGCGACGGCGATGGCGATGGCGACGCGGACGCCGACGGCGCGGGAGCGTTGCAGCCGGGCGAGGGCGAACCCGTGGGCGTCGCGGAGGGCCCCGGCGCGGACGGCGACGGCGACGCACTCGTCATCGCCGACGGCGAGGCACTCGCACTCGTACTCGGGCTCGAACTCGCCGACGGGGACGGCGACGGGCAGCCGGAGGGAGTCCCGCCCGGTGTGGCGGACGCCGACGGTGACGGGCTCGCCGTGGGCGAGGGCGAGCCCGTCGGAGACGGACCGGCAGTCGGCGCCGGTGCGGACGCAGACGGGGACGGGGACGGGGACGGGGACGCAGACGGGGATCGGGACGGGCTGGCAGCCGGCGCCGGTGCCGGAGCCGACGCGGCTTGGCCGGGCCGGTCCGCCGCCACCGAGGTGCCGGCCTGGAAGTGCACCATCCACGCCCGGACCGTCCGCAGGTACTCCGCCGAGTTGTTGTAGCCGAGGACCGCCCGGTCGAGCTGCGCCGGCACGGCCAGGTCCCGGCCGCCCGCGCAGAGGTAGCGGCCGGCGGCCAGCGCCGCGTCCCAGATGTTGTTCGGGTCCGCCTTGCCGTCGCCGTTGCCGTCCGCACCCCAGCTCTCCCAGGTGGACGGGATGAACTGCATCGGACCAACTGCCCGGTCCCACACGGTACTTCCGTCGTACCGTCCGCCGTCGGTGTCGGCGATCGCCGCGAAACCGTTCCCGTCGAGGACCGGGCCGAGGATCGGGCGATAGGTCGTGCCGGTGGCGTCCACCCGGCCGCCGTCGGCCTGCCCGGACTCCACCTGGCCGATCGCGGCGAGCAGCTGCCACGGCAGGTGGCACCCGGCGGACGAGGTGGCCAGGGACGCCTCCGCCTTGCGGTAGGCGTCGAAGACGGTGGACGGCAGCCTCGCCCTGCCCACGTCCTGGAGCGCGACGGTCTGCGCACCCGCACCCGGCGTCTCGTCCACCGGCGCCGGCGGCTGTGGGAGGGCACGGTCACCGCCACCGTCCAACGGCACCTGACCCGCCGACAGGTCGGCCACCGGGCCGCCGTCCCCGGCGGCGTCGAGCGAGCCGACTGCCGGTGCCTGCGCTGCCAGGGGTTCCGCCGGTGCCGTGGGTGCCGTCACCGCGGCGAGGGCCACCACCGCCCCTGCCGCGTGCAGGAGCATCCGCTTGCGTATCCGTCGTCCCATCCGGGTACCTTTCGCCGATCCTGCGGTCAGCAAGTCGGACGAACCGACGGCCGATCAGGTTCCAGGCCCGCGCGCACCACTGACCGCCGCACTCCCACCAGTGGCCCGGCCGCAGGTGTCAGCGCCCGGGGGCGAGCAGCTCGCCGTTCTCGAACCGCAGGATCTGCCGGCGCAGTGTGCGCTTGGCCCGCGGCAGGAAGGCGCTGCTGGGGCCGCCGACGTGCGGGGTGATCAGCACGCCGGGGGCGTGCCAGAGCGGGTGGTCGGCGGGCAGCGGCTCCGGGTCCGTGACGTCGAGCGCCGCCCGCAGCCGCTGCGCGGAGAGCTCCGCGAGCAGCGCCCCGGTGTCGACCACGGGTCCCCGCGCGACGTTGACGAGCAGCGCGCCGTCCTTCATCCGGGACAGGAACTCGGCGTCCACGAGATGGCGGCTCTCGGGGGTCAGCGGCGTCAGCAGCACGACGACGTCCGCATCCGGCAGCAGCGCCGCCAACTCCGCCACGCCGTGCACCCGTTCCTCGGGACGGGCGCGACGTGCGACCCGGACGACCTCGCACTCGAAGGGCTCCAGCCGCGCGGCGAGCGACCGGCCGATCGAGCCGTAGCCGAGGATGAGCACCGTCCGGTCGGCGAGGGACTGGTGGAACTCCTGGCTCCAACGCCCCTGGTCCTGAAGGCGGGTGAAGTGCGGCACGCCCCGCAGCGAGGCGAGGATCAGCGTCACCGCCAGCTCGGCGGTGCTGGCGTCGTGCAGTCCGCGCGCGCTGCACGCGAGGACACCTTCCGCCACGTGCGGCAGGACGTCGTCCATCCCGGCCGTGAGGGTCTGAACCACCTTCAGCGACGGCAGGTGCGGGATCAGCGGAAGCGCGGCGGCGTGCCGCAGGTAGGGCAGGCAGAAGAACTCCACCTCGCGAAGCGCCTCGTCCGGCGGCACCGGCCCCTCCCCGTCCCACACGAGGGCATCGAGACCGGCGGGCAGACCGCCGATCACGTCGGGGGCGTACGGAAGAAGGTAACGGGCGCTCATGCTCCGACCCTAGCCAATGCTCCCGCCGGTGGTCCCCGGCAGTCCTCCCGGCCTGCCCGAGCCCCCGGAGCAGCGGAGGCCCTGCGGCGGGGGCGGGTGCCGGACGGTCAGACCCGGTGGCGCGGGGTGAGCAGGCCGCTCTCGTAGCCGATGATCACCAGCTGGACGCGGTCCCGGGCGTCGAGTTTGTCCAGCAGGTGGCCCAGGTGCGTCTTCACCGTCGATGCGGAGACGTGCAGCTCCTGCGCGATCTCCGCGTTGGAGCGCCCGGCGCCCACCAGGTGGAGCACCTGCCGCTCCCGGCCGGTCAGACCGTCCAGTGCGGGTGACGGACCGGCCGGTTCGAGGGCGGGGTGGCGGCAGAACTCCGAGATCAGCCGCCGGGTGAGGTTCGGCGAGAGCAGGCCCTCGCCCGCGGCCACCACCCGGATCGCGTGCAGCAGTTCGGCCGGCGGGATGTCCTTGAGCAGGAACCCGGCGGCTCCGGCCCGCAGCGCCGCGAAGACGTGCGCGTCCAGGTCGAACATGGTGAGCATCAGGACCCGCACGCCCGGGTTCCGCCGGCAGATCGTCCGGGTGGCCTCGATGCCGTCCGTTCCGGGCATCCGCACGTCCATCAGCACCACGTCGGGCCGGTGCTCGGCCGCCAGCTCGATCGCGGCGGCGCCGTCCGCCGCCTCGCCGACCACGGTCAGGCCGGGTTCGGCGTCGATCAGCATCCGGAAACTGCCGCGCAGCAGCGCCTGGTCGTCCACCACCAGGACACGGACCGGCTCGGTCACAGGCTTTCCTCCACACGCTCGTCGTCCCGCCCGGGGGCGGGGTGCGCCACGGGGGCCGTCCCCGGGCGCCCGGTCGGGCCGGTCCCGGTCAGGGCTCCACCGGAACCTCGGTCCGGTACGGCAGTTCGGCCCGCACGGCGAAGCCGCCGCCGGGCAGCGGCCCGGCGGCGAACCGTCCGCCGAACAACTCCACCCGCTCCCTCATGCCGATCAGGCCGTGGCCGCTCCCGTCCCCGGCCGCCCCGGCCTCCCCGGTGGGCCCGTGCCGGGTGAGGTATCCGCCGCCGTGGCCTGCCCGACGGGCGGCCCGGGCCGGGGCGGCGCCCTCGTCGGTCACCTCGATCCGCAGCTCCCGCCCGTCGGCGAGCAGCTCCACCCGGCAGTGCGTCGGCCCGGCGTGCTTGAGGACGTTGGTCAGCGCCTCCTGCACCACCCGGTACGCCGAACTCTGCACCCCCTGCGGCAGGTTGGCGGTGCCCTCGGTGCGCAGCTCGGCGGTGAGCCCCGCCGCGGTGGCGCCGGCCACCAGCTCGGGCAGCGCGGCGAGCCCGGGCGCCGGGCGCAGCCCGTCCGCCCCGTCGGTCTCCGGACCGGACTCGCCGGCCCGCAGCACGCTGAGCATCTGCCGCATCTCGGCCAGTGCCGAGCGGCTGGCCGTCTCGATCACCCGCAGCGCCTCGCCGGCCCCCTCCGGGCGGGTGGCCAGCAGGTGGTTGGCCACCCCGGCCTTCACCGCGATCACCCCGACGTGGTGCGCCACGATGTCGTGCAACTCCCGGGCGATCCGCAGCCGTTCCTCGGCGACGGCCGCCACGGCGACCCGCCGGGCCGAGCGCGCCGCCTGCGCACGCCGCTCGCGGACCGCCCGGCCGAGCACCCAGGCCATCCCGGCCACGGCCAGGCCGGCCAGGCGGAGCACCAGGTCCGGCCCGCCGCCGTGCGGGGAGCCCGAGATCAGGAGCAGCACCAGTACGGCGCCGCTCACCGCCCCGATCACCGGGGTGAGCACCCGCCGGGCCCTGGGGCCTGTCCGGCCGATCCTGCGGGGCTGACCGGCCCCGGTGGAGACGGCCACCTGGTAGAGCGCGAAGGCCACCGCGAGGAACGGCTCCCGGACGGCGCCAATCACCGAGGCCACCACCGAGGCCGCCGCGACCAGGGCACAGACCGCGGCCGGACGGGCCCGGCGCAGGGCCAGCGGCAGTCCCATCGCGGCCGCGAGGGCGAACCGGAGCGACCACCCGCCGTCGGGGCGCCACGCCGGGCCCGGCAGGGCCAGGAAGAGCGCGGTCAGCACCACCGCCACCAGGGAGTCGAGGGCCACCAACTCCCGGCGGCGCAGCGGCCGGACGGCGCCGTCACGGTACAACGGCTGCCAGGTCGAGGGGAGTTGGGACATACGCTCACCGTATCCGCTCGAACCCACCGGCACCTCGGCCGCGAGAACGACCGACCGTGGGAGGAGATCGGCGCCGGTGCGGCCCGCCGCCTCCGCCGCCCGGTGGAGGCGGCGGTTCGGAGCGCCGGGCGATGTGCCGGGGCACCGCTGCGCGACAGCCTGGTGCCGTGATCGAACTGAGGCAACTGACCAAGCGTTATCGCGGCACCGTCGCGATCGACGGGCTCACCTTCACGGTCCGGCCCGGCCGGGTGACGGGCTTCCTGGGCCCGAACGGGGCGGGCAAGTCCACCACCCTGCGGATGATGCTCGGCCTGGAGCGCCCCGACCGGGGCGAGGTCCGCTACGACGGCAGGGCCTACCACGAGCTGCGCGATCCCCTGCGGCACATCGGTGCGCTGCTGGACGCCGGGGCGGTGCAGAGCGGCCGCACCGCGTACCACCACCTGTTGTGGCTCGCCCAAACCAACCGGATCGGCCGCGACCGGGTCCGCGAGGTGCTCGCCCTGGTGGGCCTGGAGTCCGTCTCCGCCCGCCGGGCCGGCGGCTTCTCGCTCGGCATGAGCCAGCGGCTCGGCATCGCCGCCGCGCTGCTCGGCGACCCGCAGGTGCTGCTGCTGGACGAACCGGTCAACGGCCTCGACCCGGAGGGCGTGCGCTGGATCCGCACCCTGCTGCGCGGCCTGGCCGCCGAGGGCCGGACGGTCCTGGTGTCCAGTCACCTGATGAGCGAGATGGCGATCACCGCCGGGCATCTGGTGGTGATCGGGCGCGGCCGGCTGCTCGCCGACACCGGCATGGACGCGTTCGTCGCCGAGCACTGCCGTGCGCAGGTGCTGGTCCGCACCTCGCAGCCGGACCGACTGCTGGACGCCCTGGGCCGCGCCGGGCTGACGGCACGCCAGGAGGAGCGCGGCGCCGTGGTCGTCGACGGTGCCGGAACGGAGCAGGTGGGCCGGATCGCGGCCGGGGCCGGGCTGGTCCTCGGCGAGCTCGCCACCCGCACGGCCTCCCTGGAGGACGCCTTCCTCCGTCTCACCGACGACGCCGCCCAGTACCGGGCGGAGACCTTCACCGGGGGGAACCGGCATGTCCTCTAACGCCCTCACGGCCGTGGTCCGGGCCGAACTGACCAAGATCCGCACGGTCCGGTCGACGCTCCTCCCGCTCGTTCTCGTCCCGGTCGTCAGCGTCGGGATCGGCGTGCTGAGCTGCGCCTCGGCCCGTTCGGCGATCGACCGGAAGAGCAGGCTGCTCCGCCCCGACTTCAATCCCCTGGACGCCGGCTTCGTCGGCGTCCAGATCGGCCAGCTGACCCTGATCGCCTTCGCGGTCCTGCTGGTCTGCGCCGAATATGGCAGCGGCATGATCCGCACCTCGCTCGCCGCAGTGCCCGACCGCGGCCTGTTCCACCTCTCCAGGATCACCGCCGCCGGCGGGGTGGCCCTGCTGGTGGCCGTCCCTACGGTGTTCCTCTCCTTCCTCGCCTCCCAGACGGCCCTTGGCCCGTACGGCGTCGAGCTGAGCCGTCCCGGAGCGCTGCGCGCCGCCGTCGGGGCCTGCCTGTACCTGACCCTGATGTGCCTGTTCTCGGTGGGCGTCGCGACCCTGCTGCGCAGCACGGCGCTCGCGCTCACCCTGCTGTACGCCCTCGTCCTCGTGCTCCCTCCGGTGGCCAACGCCGTCCCGGGGCTGCGCACCGCCGCCCGCTACCTCCCCGACCAGGCCGGCACCGAACTCATGAAGGCCGATCCGACGCTCGCCCCGGGATGGGCTCTGCTGGTCCTCGCGGCCTGGACGGCGGCGGCCCTGCTGGCCGGCCACCTCACGCTGCGCGGCCGGGACAGCTGACCGGGGCCCCGCCCGGACGGCCCGGAGATCCGGCGCGAGCAGACATACCCACGCCGCACCGTGCGTGCACCGGACGGCCGTGGTCAGAGCGTGTGGATCGGTGCGCCCATGCGGTAGTCGGTGTGGGAGAACGCGGCGGAGACGGCGAAGCGGTCCGCGCGGACGAGGGTCTGGCGCCACTCGATCAGGCGCCCGTCGGTGTCGCGGCCGAGCCGGTCGATGGCGAGCAGGGCGGTGGTCGGGGGGCAGTCGAGCAGGATGCGCTCGCCCCGGCCGGGCACGACGGCGCGGATGCGTTCCCAGCCGCCGCAGATGCGGCTGCCGCAGTGGCGTTCGAGTTCGTCGTAGAGGGAGGTGTGGGTGAAGTCGACGTCGAGGAGTGGGCGGGCCACGTCCGCGGGGAGCCAGATCCGGTCGACGGCGAGTGGCTCCTCGTCGGCCAGGCGGATTCGTTCCAGGTAGATCAGCGGGGTGGATTCCTCCAGCCCCAGGCGGGCGGCGACGACGCCGTCGGCGCGCTGGTCGAGTGCGCGCACGACGCTGCGCTGGACGGCTCCGACTTCCTCGACGGAGCGGAAGAGGCTGTATCCCTCGCCGACGTCCTGCTCCAGCGGGCGGTTCGCGGTGAACCGGGAGGCCTTGCCGCGGTGCGCGCTGACGAGGCCTTCTTCGCGGAGCTTGCGCAGGGCCTCGCGGACGGTGTGCCGGCTGACCTGGTACTCGGCGACCAGGTCGTGCTCGCCGGGGAAGACGTCGCGGAACTCGCCCTCGTCGAGCCGGCGCAGCAGGTCGGCGCGCAGTTGTGCCCAGAGCGGGTTCCCCGGGGCTCGGACGAGGGGCCGGGGGCCGGGGGCGGTGGTCACGGCGCCGTCCTGGGGGTGATGGGTCGGATCGGGGTGCGGGGCACGGAGTGAATGTTGGTACCTCCGCCGGGATAGCACAAAATCGGCGCCGGCCGCACTCGGCGGGCGTCCGGGGTGAGCCGGCGACCGCTGCCCGGCGGGGTCGTTCCGGGCAGCGGTCGTGCGGGGGCGGTCAGGCGAGGACGCCGGTCATCATGGCGGCGGCCACCGCGAGCAGCAGAGCGGCGAAGGTGCGCTGCAGGGCGGTGCCGGTGAGTTTGGCCGCCAGTCGCTTGCCGTCCCAGGCCCCGAGGACGGCGGCGCCCACGAAGGGTCCGAAGACCGCCAGGTCGAGGGACAGGCCGGAGACCGTCAGTCGGGTGGCGAGCGAGACCAGCGAGTTGACGAGGATGACCACCAGGCTGGTGCCCACCGCCTTGCGCATCGGCAGGCGGAGCACCGATACCAGGGCGGGCACCGCGAGGAAGCCGCCGCCGACTCCCAGCAGCCCGGTCACCGCGCCCAGTCCGGCCCCGGCCGCGAGCGTCCCCAAGTGCCCGCCCCGGCCGCCGGTCTCGCCGCCGCGGTCTGCGCTCTCCGGGGTGGGAGCGCGCCGCGCGGCGCGGGTGCCGCGCAGCATCGCCGCGGCGGCCAGCGCGGCCAGCGCGGCGAACGCGGTGGTCAGCACCGCCTGCGGGATGCGGTGGGCGAGCGCGGACGCCCCGATGGCGGGGAGCACGCCGGCCGCGGCGAACAGCAGGCCGGTCCGCCACTCGATGGTGCCGGCGCCGCGGTGGCGGGCGAGCGCGGTGAGCGAGGTGGCGATGACGATGACCAGGCTGGTGGTCCCGGCCTCGGCGGGCGCGACGCCCAGCAAGTACACCAGGGCCGGGACCGCCAGCACTCCCCCGCCGCCGCCCAGCGCGCCGAGCGCCACGCCGACCACGGCTCCGCAGAGCAGAGCGGTGATCAGCACGCTCACGCCGTGACGCCGTCCACGTCCTGGCCTGCGGCACAAACGTCCTGGCCGGCGTCACAAGCAGCCTGGCCGGTGGGACGCGCGACCTCGCCGTGCCAGGCGGCGAAGCCGCCGCGCAGGTCGGTGGTGTCGAAGCCGCGGGCGCGCAGCACGGAGGCGGCCACCGAGGAGCGGTTGCCGCTCGCGCAGATCACGGTCAGCGGCTGCCCGGTCGGCAGTTCGCCCAGGCGGGCGAGCAGTTCGGGCAGCGGGATCAGGCGGGCGCCGGGGATGGTGCCGTTGTCCCGCACCTCGCCCGGGCCGCGCACGTCCAGCAGCGTGAACTCGGCTTCCGCATCGGCCAGTTGGCCGGCGAGGGCGTCGGCCTCCACCCGTATCGCCTGGGTCAGGTACTCGGCGCCGACCTCCTCCACCGGGCCGGCCAGGGCGCCCAGTACGCGGTCGAAGCCGATCCGGGCCAGGCGGGTGCGGGCCTCGGCCGCGGTGTCCGGGTCGCCGCACAGGACGATGGCGTCCTGGGCGTCGAGCACCTGGCCGGCGAGTTCGGCGAACCGGCCGCCGAGCGGGATGTTGACCGCGCCGTGCAGGTGCGCGGCGGCGAACGCCTCCGGGTTCCGGGTGTCCAGCACGATCGCGCCGCCCGCCCGCGCCTGGAGCAGTTCCTCCACGGTGAGCGACGGGACGAGGGTGTCCTCGTCCAGGACCGGGCGGGCCTGCCGGTTGCGCACCGAGGTGAACGCGAAGTAGGCGGGCACGGCGGGCTGGCCGTCGGTCACCACGGCGACGAACTCGTCCTCGGTCATGTCGGCCAGCGCGTAGTTGCCGGTGCGCTGGTTGCCGATGGTGCAGCTCAGGTCGCTGGAGAGGTTCTTGCCGCAGGCCGAGCCGGCCCCGTGCGCCGGGTGGACGCGCGTCTCGTCGGGGAGGGTGAGCAGCGCGCGGGTGGAGCGGTACAGCAGCCGGCCCATCTCCTCGGCCGACCGGCCGCGCGAGCTGAGCAGGTCGGGGCGGCCGACGTCGCCGATGAACAGGGTGTCGCCGGTGAGCACGCTGTACGGGACGGTGTCGCCCGCATGCTCGCGCACCAGCACGCAGATCGACTCCGGGGTGTGGCCCGGGGTGTGCAGGATCTCCAGCTCGACCTCGCCGAGGCCGAGGCGCTCGCCGTCGGCCAGCGGGTCGGTGTCGAAGTCGAGGGTGGCGGCGGAGCCGTAGGAGATCCGGGCGCCGGTGCGCTCGGCCAGCTCCAGGTGGCCGGAGAGGAAGTCGGCGTGGATGTGGGTCTCGATGACCCGCTCGATGGTCAGGCCGTGGTGCTCGGCGGTGGCGAGGTACTCGTTGACGTCGCGCTGGGGGTCGACCACGACGGCCCGGCCGGTGGTGCGGTCGCCGACCAGGTAGGAGGCGTGGGAGAGGCAGTCGAGGTAGAACTGCACGAAGACCAGCGGTCCGGCGTTCTCGGGCATGACGGGCTCCTGGGAGTGAGCAGGGATGGTTGCGCCGCGAGGCACGGGGATGGGTGGGGGCCGGCGGCTCAGGCGAGGCCGCGGAGCATCAGGTTCCAGTAGAGGAACGGCAGTCCGCGGCGCTTGAGGTGCCACATGTCGGCGCGCTCACGGATGGTGTTGATCACCGGGATGGACGGGGCGGGCCGTCCGCTGTAGTCGAACTCGGCGAGCAGCATCCGGTTGCGGGCGGTGGTCAGCGGGCAGGACGAGTAGCCCTGGTAAGCGGCCGTGGGTTCCCGGCCGTTGAGCACGGCGAGCAGGTTCTCCACCACCACGGGCGCCTGCTTGCGCACCGCGGCTCCGGTCTTGGAGTTCGGGGACGATCCGGCGTCGCCGAGGGCCCAGACGTTCGGGTAACGGACGTGCCGCATGGTGTGCTTGTCGATCTCGACGTAGCCCGCCGGGTCGTCGGCGCCGGCCAGCGGGCTGCGCTTGATCCAGTCCGGGGCGCTCTGCGGCGGCACCACGTGGGCCATGTCGTACGGCAGGGTCGTGGTGGCCCCGCCGTCCAGCTCGGTGACGACCAGCTCGCGGGCCCCGGGGCGCACTTCGGTGACTTCGCTGCCGTAGTGGACCTTGATGCCGTACCGGCGCACCACGCCTTCGAGCACGCTGGCGAACTCCGGCACGCCGAAGATCGCGGTGCCGGGGAGCACCAGGTGGACGTCGATCTTGTCGAGGACGCCCTGCTGGCGCCAGTAGTCGGCGGCGAGGTAGGCGATCTTCTGCGGGGCGCCACCGCACTTGACGGCGCCCGTCGGCGCGCTGAACACCGCGGTGCCGGAACGGGTTTCGCGGATGAAGCGCCAGGTCGCGGGGGCGTGCTGGAACGAGTAGTTGCTGGACAGGCCGTCCTTGCCGAGCCCCGCCGCCAGGCCCGGTATGCGGTCCCAGTCCAGCTGGATGCCCGGGCAGACCACGAGCTGCTCGTACGAGACGGTGCCGCCGCCCTCCAGCGCCACCTCCTGCGCCTCGGGGTCGATGGCGACCGCGGCACGGCGGATCCACCGCACGCCCTTCGGCATGACGGACGCCTGCGAACGGACGCTCTCCCCCAGCGGCGCCCGTCCCCCGCCCACCAGCGTCCACAACGGCTGGTAGTAGTGCTGCTCGCTCGGATCGAGCACCGCGACGTCCCGTTCCCCCGCCCGGCGGAGCCGAGCCGCGACCGTGATCCCGGCGGTACCGCCGCCGATGATCACGATCCGGTGGTGCTGCTTGGTCATCAAGGGCCTCCTCAAATGTACGGACATTAAACTAGGACGGCACGGCCCAAACACGCAAGCCACCTGCGGCGATTCAGCCCCAATTTGTCCGTACATTCAAGTGGCAGTCCCAGAAACACGTGAGCCGCAGTGGGCTTCCCCACTGCGGCTCACGTCGTTCAAGCCCGCCCCCGCCCTCCTTCACGGGGTGTCCGGGCGCCCCCGGGCAAGGTTCACCGCGCGCCCGTCACGGCCGGCCCGCGTGAACGGCATTGGCCTCCTGGATCTTCCGCCAGGACTTCGGTTCCACCGGCAGCCGCCCGTCGCCCCGGCCCGCAGCCGCACCGGCCGCCGGCCGGGCGGCAGCCGTGGTGCCGGTCGGCACCGGCCCGACGGCGGGCTTGCCGGGGGTGAACAGCCAGGTGTTCAGCAGGTCGCCGAGCTTCCGGCCGGAGAGCTTCTCCGCGTACGCCTGGAAGTCCTGGATGGTGGCGTTGCCGTAACGGCGCTCGGTGGGCCAGCCCTTCAGGATCCGGAAGAAGGTCTCGTCCCCGACGGTGTTGCGCAGCGCCTGAATGGCGAGCGCGCCGCGCTGGTAGACCGCGGCGGAGAGCTGGTTCTCCTCCCCCGGGTCGCCCGGCTTGACGCTCCAGAACGGGTCGTCGGCCGGGTAGTAGGCGTAGATGTAGTCGGCCAGTTCCTGCACGGTGCCCTCGTCCTCGTGCTCGGACCAGAGGTACTGCGCGTACTGGGCGAAGCCCTCGTTCAGCCAGATGTCGCTCCAGCGGGAGAGCGAGACGCTGTCGCCGTACCACTGGTGGGCCAGCTCGTGCACGACGACCGAGGTGTTGGATCCCCGCGCGAACAGTCCGGGCCCGTAGAAGACCCGGGTCTGGGTCTCCAGGCCGCCACTGGTGCGGACGTTGGGCACGAAGCCGCCGACCGAGCTGAACGGGTACTCGCCGAAGTAGCCGCTCAGCCAGTCCACCAGCTCGCCGGTGCGCTCCACGCTCGCCCGGGCCGCGCCCGCGTTCTCGCCGAGGTCCTTGCTGTAGGCGTTGTAGACCGGCAGCCCACTGGCCGTGGTGTCCTGGATGACGTCGAACTTCCCGATCGCCAGGGTCGCCAGGTAGGTGGCCTGCGGCTTGTCCTCGCGCCAGCTGTAGCGGGTCCAGCCCGCCCGCGAGCTGGTGCCGGTCAGCACCCCGTTGCTGATCACCTGGGTGCCGTCCGGCACCAGCACCGAGACGTCGAAGGTCGCCTTGTCGCTCGGGTGGTCGTTGCTCGGGAACCACCAGCCGGCCGACACCGGTTCCCCGGCCACCACCGCGCCGTCCGGGGTACGGCGCCAGGCGGTGTAGCCGCCGTACTTCTGGACGGTCGAGGGCACGTCCCGGTAGCGCACCACCACGGTGGCCGGGGAGCCCTTGGCCAGCGGCCGGTCCGGGGTGATCTCCAGCTCCTGGTCGCCACTGGTGGCGAAGGCCGCGAGCCGCCCGTTGACCCGGACCTCGGAGACCTTCAGCGCGAAGTCGAGGTTGAACCGGGAGAGGTCCTGGGTGGCCGTGGCCAGGATGGTCGTGGTGCCCTCCAGCTCGTCGGTGGCGGGCTGGTACTTCAGCCGGACGTCGTAGTGCGAGACGCGGTAGCCGCCGTTGCCGAGGGTCGGGTAGTACGGGTCCCCCAGGCCGTCCGCACCCGGCTGGAAGCCGGAGGCCGAGGCGGGGACGGCCAGGAACAGGCTCAGCGCACTGGCAGCAGAAACGATCAACCTCTTGCGCACATGGTCCTCCAGGGATCACCAAAACGGTGGGGTCGGATCGATCCCTGTCCCGGCAACTCCCCGCCTACTCCCCGATTGTGAGAATTTCATGAAGGGAAACGCCTCGGCCGACACATATGACTCTCCATCAGCTTCGGTTGCCATGAAAGGAGTTGACCCCTCGAAAGCTCAACCGGCCGGCGATGCGGTGAACCTGAACCGCGAAGCCGCCGGCCAGGGCGCGGCAGGTGGCCCTGCGGGCTTCGCCCGGCTCGGCCCGCCGCCGGTGGGCCGGGGTTCGGCGGGAGAACCGGGCGAAGCGCGGATCACCTCTCGGTGCGGCGGCCGGCGGGTCTGGGAACGGCGCCGAGCGGGACCGGGACGACCCCGTCGGCCTTCCCGCACCCCGTGAGGCCGGTCCCGCCCGGGCCGGCCTCCTCGTGGGCGGCCTCGGGCGGCGCTGTCATGGCCGGCCCGGCCGGGAGGTCGTCGTCCGGGGGCGGGAAGCTGATGCCGGCCAGCTCGTCGCGGAGCAGGTAGCCGGCGTGCAGCCGGTTGCGTGCGCCGATCCGGCGCATGATCTCGGAGATGTGCCGTTGGCAGGTGCGCACGGACATGCCGAGGCGCTTGGCGATCAGCTTCTCCTCGTAGCCCTGCACCAGCATCCGGACGATGGCGGACTTGATGTTGTTGGAGGTCTCGCGGACGCGCTGGCGCTGCTGCACGGCGGGGAATTCGTCGGACGCCACCCAGGCGCGTTCGAAGGAGGCGACAGCGAAGGCGATCATGCTCGGGTCCTGGACCAGGGCGGCGCCGAGCGGTTCGTCGTGGAGTTCGATCAGGGCGGTGGTGCGGTCGAAGATGAGCACCCGGACGAAGGCGTCGCTGACCGTGCGGATCTCGGCGCCGAGTGCGGTGACCTTGCGGACGTACTCGACGGTGGTCTGGTCAAACTGCGCGGTGTGCTGGTAGATGGTACGCATCCGCACGCCGCGGTTCAGCAGGGCCTCGGTGCGGCTGAGCGATTCGTTGAGCACCTCCTCGGAGCGGGCGCCGCCGGGCTGGGAGGCGAGCACCTCGGTGGTACTGCGGGCGGCGAGCTCGGTGATGGTGCGGCGCACCGATGCCAGATCGGTGAGGCGTTCCACCTGTTGTCCGGAGACCCGCCCGAGGGTGCTGGACTCGTATACCGGTAACAACGCGGCCAGGGTGCTGTGCATCTCCTGGAGTTCGCGGTGGTGCCGGACCAGGTCACGGACGGCGGGGGCGAGCGCCTCCAGGCCCGCCCGGGCCGGGGTGTCGGCGTGCAGGCGCCCGTCGGGGGCCTGCCGGACCAGGCGCAGCTCCAGCAGGTGCCGGACGGCTGCGTTGAGGTCCACGCGGTCCTCGGCGAGGGCCGCGTGGAGTTCTGCGGGAGTGGCCGGGCCGTGGTCGGCGAGGTGACGGTACACCTCGGTGCCGACGGTGCGGGCCACTGCTGGATCCAGTTGCGTACTGATTTCCACCTGTTCCTCACTTCATGCCCGTCGTTTTCCTGCCTGGCGAGGATACGAGCCCCAGGGGACACATCACTCACACTTTTGATCATGCACAGTAATTTCTGAGCGGCGACGACCGGTTGCCGCCCGGATTTGACGGGTTATCACCATGTCCACGCGTTTCGTCCGTGACCTCGGGTGGGGCTGACCGTCGACGCCCGACCGTACGAACCCACGCTTTCGAACGGAGCAGGTCAGTTGTCCAGCGCACCCAACCCCGTGTCACCCGACCGGCGTTCCCCGCACGAGCTGCCCCTGCTGGCGGTCGTCTACGACCTGGGGGCGGTGGGACCGGCGGAGATCGTCGCCGCCGCCCGCGGCCTGTGCCGCGTCATTCTGTTGTGCGACCCCGCCCGCCCGCACGTCGCCGGGATCCTGCCCGAACTGCGCAGGTTCGCCGACGTGCTGGAGACCGGAGCCGACCCCGAGCAGAACGCCCGCACCCTGGCGGAGCTGACGCCGGACGGCATCACCACCTTCAGCGAGTACGCGATCCGCACCACCGCGGACCTCGCCGCCCGGCTCGGCCTGCCGTACCACGACGGCCCGACCGCGAGCCGGCTCACCGACAAGTACCTGCAGCGCGAGGCGCTGGCGGCGGCCGCGGTGGACGCCGTGCGGTGCGTCGCCGTCCGGCAGCGGCCGGAGATCGACCGGGCGCTGGCCGAGGTCGGCGCGCCCGCCGTGGTCAAGCCCCGCCGCGGCGCGGGCAGCCGGGCCACCCACCGCGTCGACACCACCGCCGAACTGGCGGACCTGCTCACCGTCCTGACCACCGACGGCGAGGAGGAGTACGTCGTCGAGGAGTTGCTCGCCGGCGACCCGGCGGCGGCCGGCGCCGAGTGGGGCGACTACGTCTCGGTGGAGTCACTGGTCCGCGACGGCGAGGTCCGGCACGTCTGCGTCACCGGCAAGTTCCCGCTGGCCGAACCGTTCCGCGAGGTCGGCCAGTTCCTGCCCGGCGTGCTGCCGGCCGGCCTCGCCGAGCGGTGCACCGCGCTCACCGAACGGGCCCTGCGCGCCCTCGGCGTCACCGTCGGCGTCACCCACACCGAACTGAAGCTCACCGACCGCGGCCCGCGCGTCATCGAGGTCAACGGCCGGATCGGCGGCTACGTCAACGACGTGCTCAACCGCTCGGCCGGCTACAACCTGCTGGCCGCCGCGTTGCGCACCGCACTCGGGCTCCCGCTGCCCGACGGCGGACCGGCGTTCCGTCAAGTCGCCTTCCGCCGCTACCTGGTGGCCCCCGCCACCGCCCGGCAGGTCCTCAGCCTGGACGGCGCGGAGGCGATCGGCGCCATCCCCGGCGTCCAGTACGTCGAGTGGCGGGCAACTCCCGGCGCCCCGCTCGACTGGCGCGACGGCACCCAGGGCTGTCTCGGCGTGGTCTACGGCATCGCCCGCGACCACGACGCCCTGCGGCGGATCGGCACCGAGATCGACCGCCTCTTCACGCCCGTGTTCGCCCACTGAGCGACCCCCCGACCGGGCCTTCCACCACCTCTCCCCCGTCGCAGGCCATCGACCTCCGGCCGCGACGCGGCTTCCGCACGCCCTGTTCCGGTTCACCGGCACCGCCAGGCCCGCCCCCGACCGGGGTCACCGGGCGGCTCGCCGCCGCGCGTCCCCGAGCGCCTGACCGGCCCAACCGTGTCCGTCCCACCACCGAAGGAGCGCACGTCCGTGGATCGTCATGCCGTCGGCGCACCCGCCGACCCACCCCACTCCCGACCGGTCCAGCGTCCCGAGCGGCCGCTCGACCTGCCCGGCGCACGGCCCTGCACCGGCCGCTGCGAGCTGCGGCACACCACCGTCCGCCTGCCGCGCACCGGCGGCGACCCGCTCGCCGCCCTGCTGCTGGTGCTGCGCAAGTACACCGGCGCCGACCTGATCCCACTCGGCCGCCTGGACGCGGCCGGCCGGCCGCTGCCCGCCGTCGAGGCGAGCATCGACCCGGCCGCCACCCTCGCCGAGTTCACCGCCCGCGCCGCCGAGGCGCTGCGCACCGCCGACGGCGGCACCGGCCCGCAGAGCGTGCTGCTCGCCGACTCCCCGCAGGCGCTCGACGCGTACCTCGCGGCGGAGGGCGGCCGGGTGCCGTTCGACCTTGCCGTCTGCGCCGCCGAGGACGGCGCCGAGCTGCGGCTCGACGCCTGGGTGCACGCCGACGCCGTCGATCCGGCCCTCGCCGAGGCGCTGCCCCGGCACCTCGCCCTGGTGCTGGACGCCCTCGCCGACCGGCCGACCCGGCGGGTCGCCGACACCGGCATCATCAGCGCGCCCGAGCGCGACTTCGTGCTGCACGAGGTCAACGCCACCGCCGTGGACTACCCGCGCGACGCCTCGCTGCACGCGCTGTTCGCCGAGCAGGCCGCCGCCCATCCGACCCGCACCGCGCTGGTCGGCCCGGACGGCGAGACCCTCGACTACGCCGAACTCGACCGGCGCTCCGCCCGGTTGGCAGAGCGGCTGCGCGCCGCCGGGGTCGCCCCCGGCAGCCGGGTCGCGCTGCGCGCCGAGCGCACCACCGCGATGGTGGTCGCCACCCTGGCGGTGCTGCGGGCCGGCGCGGCCTACGTGCCGATCGACCCGGGCTACCCCGAGGACCGGGTCAGCTACACGGTGGCCGACAGCGGCGCGGTGCTGATGCTCACCGCCGACCCGGGCCGCCCGGCCCCGCTGCCGCTGCTGTCCTGGGACACCGCCGACGGCGACCCGACCGGTCCGGACAGCCCGGCGGCCGCCGAGGCGACCGCGTACGTGATGTACACCTCCGGCACCACCGGCCGGCCCAAGGGCGTGCCGATCAGCCACCGCAACGTGGTGCGCCTGGTGCGGGGCAGCAGTTTCGCCGAACTCGGCCCGGACACCCGGGTGCTGCAGACCGGTGCGCCGGTCTTCGACGCCGCCACGCTGGAGATCTGGGGGCCGCTGCTGAACGGCGGCACCCTGCACCTGGTGGACGACGCCGTGATCCTGGACGCCCGGGCGCTCGGCCGGGCAGTGCGCGAGCGCGGCATCACCACCATGTGGCTGACCGCAGCCCTCTTCAACCAGCTGGTCGATCAGGACCCGGCCCTGCTCACCGGCCTGCGCGAACTGCTGGTCGGCGGCGACGCGCTGTCCGTCCCGCACATCGACAAGCTGCTCACCGCCTGCCCCGGCCTGCGGGTCACCAACGGCTACGGGCCGACCGAGAACACCACCTTCTCCACCACCCACCTGGTCACCCGCCCGCTCGGCGAGCGCATCCCGATCGGCCGGCCGATCGCCAACTCCACGGCGTACGTGGTCGATCCGGACGGCGCCCTGCAGGCCGTCGGCGTCCCCGGCGAGCTGCTGGTCGGCGGCGACGGCCTGACGGCGGGCTACCTCGGCCGGCCCGACCTGGACGAGCGTGCCTTCGTCCCCGACACCTTCGGCGGCGGTGGACGGCTGTACCGCACCGGCGACCGGGTGCGTCTGCTGCCCGACGGCGCGCTGGAGTTCCTCGGCCGGGTGGACCACCAGGTCAAGATCCGCGGCTTCCGCGTCGAACCCGCCGAGGTCGCCCAGCAGTTGATGCGGGAGCCCGGCGTGCGCGAGGCCGTGGTGGTGGCCCGGCAGTACCCGGAGACCGGCGAGAAGTACCTGTGCGGGTACGTCGCGGCCGACGCCGCCGTCGATCCGGCCGCGCTGCGCACCGCCCTGGCGGCCCGGCTGCCCGAGCACCTGGTGCCGGCCCGGATCGTCCGGCTGGACGCGCTGCCGCTCACCCGCAACGGCAAGGTCGACCGGACGGCGCTGCCGCTGCCGGAGACCGCCGCGCCCGACCTCGCCGGGTACGCCGCCCCGCGCGACGATTTGGAGCGCTTCCTGTGCGAGCAGTGGCAGCAGGTGCTCGGCCGTGAACTCGTCGGCCTGGACGACGACTTCTTCGACCTCGGGGCGAGTTCGCTGACCGCCGCGATGCTGGCGGGGGCGATCCAGCGCGAGTACGCCGTCGACTTCTCGGGCGTGCTGATCCTCACCCACCCGACGGTGCGCGAGGTCGCCGAGCTGCTGCGCACGGCGCTCGCCGAGGCCGCCGACGGACCCGCAGCGGCGGGCGCCCGGGAACTGCCGACCGCGCCCGAGCTGCCCGACCACCCGGTCACCCCGCAGCAGAAGCGGCTCTACGTCGAACAGTTGAAGGACCCCTCGACCACCCAGTACCACGTCCCGCTGGTGATCGACCTGCCCGCCGGGCAGGTGGACGCCACGGCGCTGGAGGCGGCGCTGCGACAGCTGATCGCGCGTCACGAGGTGCTGCGCACCGCTTTCGTGCACGACGGCGAGGAGCCCCGCCAGCGGGTGCTGTCCGACGTGCCGTTCGCGCTGGAGCGCGGCGCGCGGACGGTGCGCGAGCTGCTGCGGCCCTTCGACCTGGCCGAACCGCCGCTGCTGCGCGCCGCGTTCTTCCGGCACGGCGAGCACGACCGGCTGCTGCTGAACATCCACCACATCGTGGCGGACGGCACCTCGGTGGCGGTGCTGCTGGCCGAACTGGCCGACCTGTACCGGGGCGTGCCGCTGCCGGAGCCCAAGCACCAGTACCGCGACTACGCGCACTGGTGGCGGCAGAGCGGCGAGGCGCTCGCCGAGCGCGAGCACCGGCCGTACTGGCTGGAGCTGTTCGCCGAGCCGCAGGACGCCGCCGACCTGCCGGTGGACCGGGCACGGCCCGCCACCCGGGGGACCGCCGGCGACCGGATCGCCTTCGACCTCGGACCGCAGCGCACCGCCCGGATCCGGGAGTTGGCGGCCCGTCGGCGGGTGACCGTCTTCGGGTTCCTGGCCGCCGTGCACGCGCTGTTCCTGTCCGCGGTGACCGGCAGCCACGACGTCACGGCGGGCGTACCCACCGTCGGCCGGACGGTGCCGGGCACCGAGCGGCTGCCCGGCATGTTCGCCGGCACGGTCTGCCTGCGCAGCCGCTTCGAGCCGGACACCCCGTTCGCCGAGCACCTGCGGGCGGTCGCCGACCAGGCGGTGCAGGCCTTCGCCCACCAGGACCAGCCGTTCGACACCCTGGTCGAACTGGTCGCCGGGGAGCGGGACTACAGCCGCAACCCGCTGTTCGACGCGATGCTCGCCTTCCAGGGCGGCGGGGTCGGGCCGGGCGAGTTCCTCGGCGCGCTGCCGAGGTTCGCCGACACCGACACCGACCACACCATGTTCGACCTGAACCTCCAGTTCCACGAGGCCGGCGAGTCCGTCGAGGCGGTGTGGGCGTACAGCACCGACCTGTTCGACCGGGCCACCGCCGAGGCCTTCGTCCGCCTCCTGCTCGACCTCGTCGACGGCGCGCTGGCCGACCCGCACGCGCCCGTCGGCCGGCTGATCCGCCCCGCGGCGCCCACCGTCGTCGTGTCGGCCCTCGCCTTCGAGTTCGACCTGTGAACCGCGCCCCGGGCGTCCCCGCTCCACACCCCAAGGAGAAGACCATGGCCCAGCACGAGACCTTCGGACAACGCAAGATCATCGCGGCGCAGCGCCCGCTGGCGACCGCCTACTGGAAGGGCCTGATCCGGCCCGGCCGGTACCGATCCGCCTTCCCCGCCGACCTGCACCACGGCATGCCCGAGGACGCGCCGCGGGTCACCGCCGACGTCCCGCTCGGCGAGGGTGCGACCGCCGTGCTCGACCGGCTGACCAAGGGCAGCCCGGACGCGCTGCACACCCTGCTGACCGCAGGCGTCGCCGCCCTGCTGCACCGCTACGGCGCCGGCGAGGAGCTGACGCTGGCCCAGCCGTACCCGGCGGCCGACTCCGAGCCGCTCGGCGACGCCCTGCCGCTGGACCTCGCGCTGGAGGCGGACACCGACCTGCGCACCGCGCTGGCCCGCACCCGGGAGGCCGTCCTCGGCGCCCTGGAGCACCGCGACTACCCGCTGGACGTGCTCGCCGTGGAGGCCGGGCTGACCGCCCCGGCCGGCGACAACCCGCTGTTCGACGTGGTGGTCCGGCTGGAGGGCCTGCACGCGGCGGCCCCGGCCGCCGGCGTCCGCTTCGACGTCCGCCGCGAGGCCGACGGCCTGCACCTGAGCGTGGACTGCGACGGCCGCCGCTACGAGGCCGGCACCGCGCGGCGGCTCGGCGCCCACCTGGCGCTGCTGCTGGAGCGCTGGGCGGACGCGCCCGGGACCGCGCTCGGCGACCTGTCGCTCTTCACCGAGCAGGACGCCGCCCGGCTCGCCGAGGCCAACGCCACCGAGGCGCCGTTCGAGGACGGCGTGCGGCTGCACGAGCTGTTCGAGCGTCAGGTCCGGGCCACCCCGGACGCGCCGGCCGTCGTGCTGGACGGCGAGAGCGTCAGCTACGCCGAGTTCAACGCCCGCGCCAACCGGCTGGCCCGCACCCTGGTCGAGCGGGGCGTCGGCGCGGACACCGTCGTCCCGGTGGTCGCCGAGCGCTCGGTGGAGATGCTCACCGCCGTGTACGCCGTGCTCAAGGCGGGCGGCGCCTACCTGCCGGTCGACCCGTCCTACCCGGCCGAGCGGGTCCACTACCTGCTGCAGGACAGCGGCGCCGGGCTCGCCCTCGCCCGCACCGCGCACCTGGGCCTGCTGCCCGACGGCGCCGCCGTCCTGGACCTCGACGACCCGGCCTCCTACGCGGACGCGGACAGCGACCTGGAGCGCCCCGGCACCGCCCGCGACCTCGCCTACGTGATCTACACCTCCGGCTCCACCGGCAACCCCAAGGGCGTCGCCGTCGAGCACCGCTCGGCCGTCAACCGGATCGGCTGGATGCAGCGCGCCTACCCGATCGCCCCCGGCGACGTGGTGCTGCAGAAGACCTCGATCTCCTTCGACGTCTCGGTGTGGGAACTGTTCTGGTGGGGCCGGCAGGGCGCCGCCGTCTGCCTGCTCGCCCCCGGCGGCGAGAAGGACCCGGAGACGATCATCCGCACCGTGGAGCGGCACCGGGTCAGCACCCTGCACTTCGTGCCGTCGATGCTCGCGGTCTTCCTCGACTACGCGCACGGCACCGGCGCGACCGGCGCCCTGACCACCCTGCGGCAGGTCTTCGCCAGCGGCGAGGCGCTCCCGCCGCACCTGGCCGCCCGGTTCGCCGAGGTGCTGCCCGGCAGCCGGCTGATCAACCTGTACGGGCCGACCGAGGCCACCGTCGACGTCACCCACCACGAGGTGCACGGCCGGCCCCACCGCGTCCCGATCGGCGCGCCGATCGACAACACCCGCCTGCACGTGGTCGACCACAAGCTGCGCCCGCAGCCGATCGGCCTGCCCGGTGAGCTGTGCATCGCCGGCGTCGGCCTGGCCCGGGGCTACCTGCACCGGCCGGAGCTGACGGCGGAGAAGTTCGTCGAGCGGCCCTTCGACGGCGAGGAGCGGGTCTACCGCACCGGCGACCTGGCCCGCTGGCTGCCCGACGGCACCATCGAGTACCTGGGCCGGATCGACAACCAGGTCAAGATCCGCGGCTTCCGGATCGAGCCCGGCGAGATCGAGGAGCAGCTGCGCCGCCACCCCGCCGTCACCGAGGCCGTGGTGGTCCCGCACCGGGGCGCGGACGGGCAGCTCCAGCTGCACGGCTACGCGGTCGCCCCGGCCGACGGCCCCGACGAGCGCGAGCTGAAGGAGCACCTGCGGGCCGCGCTGCCCGAACACCTCGTCCCCGCCCGGGTGGTGCGCCTGGACGCGCTGCCGGTCACCCCGAACGGCAAGCTCGACCGGCGTGCCCTGCCGCTGCCCACGGACGCCTTCACCGGGCCGGAGTACACCGCGCCGAGCGGCGCCACCGAGCAGCGGCTGGCCGAGATCTGGGGCGAGGTGCTGGGCCTGGAGCGGGTCGGCGTGCACGACTCCTTCTTCGCGCTCGGCGGCAACTCGATCCACTTCGTCAGCGTGCTGGCCCGCAGCCGCCGGCACGGTCTTGAGTTCACCTTCCAGGAGTTCTTCCAGCACCCGACCATCGCCGAGCTGGCCGCCCTGCTCGACGACGAGGGCACCGAACGCACCGGCGAGAGCCAGGAGTTCGCGCCCTTCTCGCTGATCTCCGAGGCCGACCGGGCGCTGCTGCCCGCCGACGCCCAGGACGCCTACCCGATGTCGATGCTGCAGGCCGGCCTGATCTTCCAGAGCGAGATCACCCGGGGCACCGCGCAGTACCACGACATCATCAGCTACCTGATCACCAGTCCGTTCGACGCCGAGCTGTTCACCGAGGCGGCGCGGATCCTGGTCGAGCAGGCGCCGATCCTGCGCACCACCTTCCACCTGGTCGGTTTCTCCGAGTCGCTGCAGATCGTCCGCTCCGAGGTGCCGCTGCCGCTGACCATCACCGACCTGCGCGGGCGCACCCCCGACGCGCAGCAGTTCTGGTTCGAGCAGTGGGTGAAGGAGGAGCGCGGCCGGCGCTTCCGCTGGGAGGAGCCGGGCCTGATCAGCCTGCACGTCCAGGTGCTGCGCGACGACCTGTACCGCTACAACATCAGCCTGCACAACTCGGCGCTGGACGGCTGGAGCATCAACCTCGTCCACACCCGGCTGTTCGACATCTACTACCGGCTGCGCGACGGCCGCCCGCTGCCCGAGGCGCCCGGCGACCACCTGCGCAACCACGTCGGCCTGGAACTGCGCGCGCTGAACTCCCCGGCCGCGCGGGAGTTCTGGGCGAACATGCTGGACGGCGCGCAGAGCACCGCGGTGCCGCGCCCGGCCGTGCCCGACAGCGAGGAGTTCGCCGTCGGCATCCGCCCGGTGCCGATCCCGGCCGAGCTGTCGGCCCGGATCGTCCGCCTCGCCGACCAGCTCGGCGTCCCGGTGAAGAACGTGCTGCTCGCCGCCCACCTGCGGGTGCTCGGCCTGCTGGCCGGCCGCACCGACGTGCTCACCGGCTACGAGCACAGCGGGCGACCGGAGCTGGAGGGCGCCGACCGCTCGATCGGCATGTTCCTCAACACCGTGCCGCTGCGGATCGAGCTGACCGGCGGCAGCTGGGCCGAGCTGATCCGCTCGGTCTACCGGGCCGAGACCGACCTGCTGCCGCACCGCCGCTACCCGATGGCGCGGATGAAGCAGGACGTCGGCGCCCACCAGCCGCTGTTCGAGACGGTCTTCAACTTCACCCACTTCTACCTGCTCAAGGAGCTGAAGAAGCTCCCCGAGTTCGCGCTGCTGGACGTGCAGGTGCAGGCGGAGACCGAGTTCGTGCTGCGGGCCGAGTTCTCCCGGCACTTCTTCGAGGACAACGTGCGGCTCAGCCTGCACCACCACGCCGACGTGCTGAACAGCGAGCAGATCGACCGGATGGGCGGCTACTACCTCACCGTCCTCGACCTGATGACCGCCGACCCCGACGGCCCGTCCGTCACCCCGGAGCTGGCCCTCGCCCCCGAGGACCGCGAACTCCTGCCCCCGGACGCGCAGTCCGAGGCCCCCGCGCCGGCGGCCAAGCCGACCGCCGGCGGCCCGACCGCCGTCCAGCGCCGGATCGCCGAGGCCTGGTCGCAGGTGCTGGGCGTGCCCGCCTCGCGGATCGGCGCCGGGGACGACTTCTTCGAGCTCGGCGGCAACTCGCTGGCCGCGCTGCGGGTCGGCATGATGCTCGACGGCACCGTCTCGCTGGTCGACGTGATGCGCTACCCGGTCCTCGGCGACCTGGCCGCCGCCGCCGAACGCTCCGCCGGGCGGAGCGAGGAGCAGCCCGGCCACCTGCAGCCGCTCACGGTGCCCGACGGCACCCCCGACGCGACGCTGGTGTGCTTCCCGTACGCGGCCGGCAACGCGGCCAACTTCGTGCCGCTGGCCCGCGAACTGGCCGCGCTGGACGACCGGATCGCGGTGTACGCCGTCGAACTGCCCGGCCACGACCTGCACCGCACCGACGAGCCGTGCCTGGACGCCGCCGCCACCGGCCGCCTGGTCGCCGAGGAGATCACCCGGCGCATCGAGGGCCCGGTGCTGCTGTGGGGCCACTGCGGCGGCGCCGCGGTCGCCGTGGAGACCGCCCGGGAGCTGGAGCGCCGCGAGGCGGACCTGCGCCACCTGGTCATCGGCGCCAAGCTGCTCAACCCCGTCGAGGACATCCACGAGGCGATCGGCATCCTGCACGGCATGTCCGACCAGGACATCGTCGACTGGCTGATCGAACGCACCGGCTACAGCATCGACGACGGCCTGGCCATGGAGCGCGCCCGCACCATCGCCACGCTGTTCCGGCACGACGTGGAGTCCAGCCACCGCTACCTGCTCGCGGTGCGCGAGCAGGCCGGCACCCCGCTGCGGGCGCCGCTGACCTTCGTGGTCGCCCAGGACGACCAGACCACCGTCGAGTACCCGCAGTACCACCAGGACTGGAAGCTCGTCGCCCCCGACCTGCGGCTGTGCGAACTCGACTCCGGCGGCCACTACTTCATCCGCACCAGGGCCGCCGACGCGGCCCGGATCGTCCGCGAGGCCTGGCAGCAGGCCGCTCCCGCCAGCTGATCACCCCTCGTCCCGGGCCGGTGCGGCACCCCGCCGCACCGGCCCCGGCCGACCGCACCGCCCGACCCCTTTGAGATGAGAGATCCCCGATGAAGTCCTATCTGTCCGTCCTGCGCCTGCGGGACTACCGACTCCTGTGGTCGGCCTCCGTGCTCAACCTGCTCGGCGACGGCGCCACCTGGACGGCACTGTCCTGGCTGGCCATCTCCAAGGCCGGCGCGGGCGCGCTCGGCGTGCTCGCCATCTGCTACACCATGCCGGTCATCGTCGGCGGCGCCTTCGTCGGCCCGCTGCTCGACCGCTTCTCCCGCAAGGCCGTGCTGATCGGCGACTCGGTCCTGCGCGGCATCGTCGTGGCCGGGGTCCCGCTGATCGCCCTGTTCGGCGACGTGCCGCTGTGGCAGCTGTACGCGGTGGCGGGCACCTACGGCCTGCTGAAGATCGTGCCGCTCGGCGCGGTGCCCACCATCGTGCCCGAGCTGGTCCCCAAGGAGCAGCTGCAGCCCGCCGCGGCGCTGGAGACCATCGCGTACGGCGCGGCCGGCTTCGCCGGTCCGGCGCTCGGCGGTGTGCTCATCCCGGTGATCGGCGGCGAGGCGGTGCTCGCCCTGGACGCCGTCAGCTACCTGCTCTTCGCGCTGGCCATCTGGGCGATCCGCGCCCCGCTCAAGCGGCCCGAGCCCGCCGCCCCGGCCACCCCGGCCACGGCAGGGGGGAAGAAGAAGAGCTCCGGCAACTGGGGTTGGGGCCCGGTGTTCGCGCTGCTCAAGCAGGACAAGGTGCTGCTGAGCATCACCGTCGGCTTCGCCCTGTTCAACTGCGCGATGGGCATGCTGCGCGTCACCAACCCGTGGCTCGCCCACAACGCGCTGCCCGGCGGCGCCGAGACCCTCGGCCTGCTGCTCGCCGCCGCCAACGGCGCCGGCCTGATCGGCTCGCTGATCGCCGGTGCGCTCAAGCCGTCCGACAAGCAGATGGGCCGGATCGGCCTGCTGCAGATCTTCGCCGGCGCCTCGCTCGGCCTGCTGCTCGTCCTCAACCTGCCGGTGGTGCTGATCGGCCTGGTCCTGTCCGACCTGCTCTCCGCGCCGATGACGGTCTCCTCGCAGGTGGTCCGCATGGTCCGCATCCCGGCCGAGGTCCGCGGCCGCACGATGACCTTCATGCGCACCCTGATGAACAGCACCAGCCCGGCCGGTGCCGCGCTCGCCGCCGCCCTGTTGGCGAGCAACATCTACCGCCCGACCGTGGTGATCATGACCCTGGTCGCCGCCGTCCCCGGTGTGTTCATGTGGCTGGCCTACCGGAAGACCTCCTTCTCCGAGGAACTGGGCCTGAACAAGCCCACCGAGCCCACCGAGCCCGCCGACGCCTCCCCCGAGCCCGGCTCCGAGCCGACCGCCGCGGCCCCCGCCCCGGCCCGCTGAGAGGACACCGCCCATGCCCAAACTGCTGCTGGTCGGGGTCGGTGAACTCGGCCTGCCCTACCTGATCGCCGCCAAGCGGCTGCAGGCCTCCGTCGGCCTGGTGGAGACACCGAGCCGGGCGGCCCTGCTGCGCGACCTGGTGGACGAGGTCTTCCCGGTCGCCGGGACGGCCGAGGAACAGTGGTCCGAGGCCGCCCTCGGCGCCGCCGCCCGCTGGTCCCCGGACGGGGTGCTGGCGCTCGGCGAGCCGCAGGTGCTGGCCGCGGCGCTCACCGCCGAGCGCCACGGCCTGCCCGGGCCGTCGCTGGGTGCCGCGGTGGTCTCCCGCAACAAGGCGCTCCAGCGGGCGGTCTTCGCGGCGGCCGGGCTCCCACAGCCCGCCTTCACCGTCACCGAACGGCTCGGCGCCGCGGCCGACTGGGCCGCCGAACGGCTGCCCGTCGTCGTCAAACCGCTGTCCTCGTCCGGCAGTTCCGGCGTCGAGCTGGTCCCGGACGGCGCCGCCTGGGCGGACGCGGTGGGCCGTCGCGACGGCGAGGGCCGGCTGCTGGTCGAATCCGCCGTCACCGGACCCGAGTTCAGCTGGGAGGGCCTGGTCCGGGACGGGCGGGTGCTGCTCGGCAACGTCACCGAGAAGGAGACCGGCCCCGCCCCGTACTTCGTCGAGGTGGCGCACCGGGTCGGCACCGCCGCCCCCGCCGCCGTGACGGCCGGTCAGCACCTCGGCCGCCAGGTCGTCGAGGCGCTCGGCATGCGCACCGGCATCGTCCATCTCGAGTTCCGGCTGACCGCCGACGGCCCCGCCATCATCGAGGTCGCCGTCCGCACCCCCGGCGACTCGATCATGGACGCCGTCGGCCTGGTGCACGGCCTCGACCTGTACGAGGCCGTGGTCCGGCTCGCCCTCGGCCTGCCCACCCCGGCGGTCGAACGTGCCCGCCAACTGCGGTGCAGCGCCAGCCTGTTCCCCACCGCCGCGCCCGGCCGGGTGGTCGCCGTCCACGGCACCGCCGACCTTCGCGGCCGCCCCGGCGTGGCCCGCGTCCACGTGGGCGTCCGGCCCGGCGACGCGGTCGGGCCGGTCCGCTGCTCGGCCGACCGCCCCGCCGCCGTCCTCGTCGAGGCCGCCGACCCCGAATCCCTGGAGAAGGCCGTCGCCGACGTCCGCGCCACCCTCCTCATCGAAACGGAGCCCATCCTCTGACACCCCGCCGGCGGGGCCGGCCCCGAACGCCGGCCCCGCCGCCTCCTCCCCCCCTTGCTCCCCTCGTGGCACGCGGGCGGTCCGTCACTCGCTAGAGTCACCCCGTGACTACTCAAGGACGCCTTGCCCTGATGCTGATCGACCTTCAAACCCGAATCGTGGACCAGGAGTTCAAGCCGCGCAGCGGCCGGGAGGTGGTGGCGGCCGCGCGCACCCTCGCCGACGCCTACCGCACCGCCGGCGCCCCCGTCGTCGTGGTCCAGGTCCACCGCCCCGGCGTCCCCGAGCAGCCCCCGGGCAGCGAACTGGTCGACGACGTCCTGGCCGAGGGCGACCTGCTGTTCACCAAGCGAGCCATCGGCGCCTTCCACAGCGGCGAACTCGACACCCAGCTGCGCGAGCGCGGCATCGACACCCTTGTCCTCGCCGGCCTGGTCACCAACCTCGGCGTCGAATCCACCGCCCGCGCCGCCGTCGACCACGGCTACAAGCTCCACTTCGTCGAGGACGCGATGGCCGCCCTCACCGCCGAGGAACACGAACACGCCTTCCGCCACACCTTCCCCCGCTTCGGCACCATCACCACCGCCACCGAAGCCGCCACCCTCCCCCGCTCCTCCTGAGCTCCGCCCGCCAGGAAGGCACGGCTGGTTCCACCGGGTCGTCCGGGCAGCCGTTGCCCAGACCCGGAGCGGTGCCCACGTCGCCGACACGTGGGCACCGCTCCACCCCGCGCGTGTGTCAGAGCCGGCCGCTCACCCGCCGGCCCCGACCGAGGTGCGGTCGGTGGCACCGGACGGCAGAAGACCGCAAGGAATTGGCCCGGGCGCGATAATCCCTCCTTCTTCTCCGTCGAATGACCGGCACCATTCGACAAATCGGCCGGGACAGCCCGGGTGATGCCGGACCTCCCGCCGTCGCCGGAGTGACGCCACGCCCCGCCGGCCGCGCAGCCACCCGCATGCCGCACCACGCGAAACCGCCGCCCCGACTGCGGCATCAAAAAGCAGAACCCCCACGTCAGCACGGGCTTCGAAGGCTCGACCGCGAGCCGCGCAGACCCCGCACGCGTCTGCCGCACACTGGGCCACCCGGGCGGTGTCGGCGGGATCCCGGCGAATTCTCCGCATTTCACGGCCGTCAACGGGTCGATACTGCACCAGCACCCGAGACACCTCTCACCGTCGGAGAACAATGCCCTCCCCCGCTGTCGCCCTGATTTTCGGAACCCGGCCGGAAATCGTCAAACTCGCCGGCGTCGCCCGCCTTCTCGGAACCCGGGCCAGGCTCGTGTGGACCGGCCAGCACTGGGACGCCAAGCTCACCACCTGCTTCTTCGACCAGTACGGCCTGCCCCGCCCGGACCACGTCCTCGACGGCATCGGAGGAGAGGCCCGCGGCCGGCAGATCGGCCGCATGGTCGCCGCCCTCAGCGACCACTTCACCAGGCAGCCCCCGGCCGCCGCCGTCGTGCAGGGCGACACCAACACCGCCGCCGCCGGAGCACTGGCCGCACACTGCGCGGGCATCCCCGTCGTCCACGTCGAAGCGGGCCTGCGCTCCTTCGACAACGCCATGCCCGAGGAGGCGAACAGGCGCCTGATCGCCCCGCTCGCCGACCTGCACTGCGCCCCGACTCCGACGGCGGCCGCCCACCTGCTGCGCGAAGGCGTCGAAGCCGGGCGGGTCCTGATCACCGGCAACACCGTCGTCGAGGCGACGCTCGAATCCCTGCCCGGCAAGGCCGAGGCCGACCGGCTCCTGACCCGGCACGGGCTGACCGAAGGCGGCTACGTACTCGCCACCGTCCACCGTCCGGAGAACACCGATGACCGCGCCCGCCTGGCCCGGCTCCTCGACCAGCTCGCCGGCGTCGGCCTGCCCGTGCTGCTGCCCCTGCACCCGCGCACCCGGGCCGCCGTCGACCGGTTCGGCCTCCACCGCTCGATCGCCCGGCTCCGGCAGACCGACCCGCTCGACCACGCCGCCTTCCTCGGCCTGGCGCGCCACTGCCGTCTGCTCGTCTCCGACTCCGGCGGTGTGCAGGAGGAGTGCACCGTCCTCAAGCGCCCGCTCGTCGTCGTGCGCAACTCCACCGAACGCCCCGAAGCCGTCCGGGCCGGCTTCGCCCGCCTGGCCCGGCCGGGCCAGCAACTCGCCCTCGCACTGCGCGAGATGCTCGCCGACACCACCGCCACCGAGCGCCTCGCCCGGACCCCCTCCCCGTACGGCGACGGCAGCGCCGGCACGGCCATCGTCGCCGCCCTCCGCGAGCGCTACCTCGGCCCCGAACCGACGGCCGCCACGCCGCTGCCCTCGCCCGGCCACCTGCACCCGGCGCCTGCCGCCACCGCCATGGCCTGAGCGACGGAGTCTGATCGCGGCACGCAGCCTTCGCTCAGCTCTCCCGCGCCAGCGGTTCGTCCGCGCCGCGCCCAGCCGGAACGGTGACGACGGGGCAGAGCGCTCGACGGATCAGGCCGTGCGGGACGGAGCCGAGCCGCAGTCCGGTGATTCCGCCGTACCCGTGCCGCCCGACCACGACGGCCAGCGCGTGGGCGGACACCCGGACGAGTTCGTCGACGGGCTGGCCGCCGATGATCTCGTGGGTGAGGTCGAGGTCGGGTTCCTCGGCGGCGCAGCCCGCGGTGGCCTCGAACAGGCGCCGCCGGATCTCCGGCTCGCTCTCCAGTCGCTCGAACGGCCGCACGGGTGTCCGCCGGACCCGGACGGCGCGCAGGGCCGCTCCCCGGCGGGCGGCCAGGTCGGCGGCGAAACGCACGGCGGCCTCGCAGTACGGGGAGCCGTCCACGCCGACGACGACGTGGGGCGGGCGGAGGGTGGTGTGCTCGGGTTCCCGTACCACGGCGACCGGGCAGTGCGCCTGGGCACTGACCGGAACGGCCACGGAGTAGCGGCTCAGCTTCTCCTCCAGCAAACCCAGGCGACGCGAGCCGAGCACCACGAGCGCGGCCCGCGCGGACTCGGCGCACAGCAGCGGGGCCGGACTCCCCTCGCGCAGGACGGACTGCACCGGGAGCCCGGGGTGGCGTTCCAGCGCGATGCCCTCGGCCTTCTCCAACGCGAGGGATCCGGCCTCCCGCAGCGACTGGAGGTAGCTGCGGCCGTCGCCGTGCAGGTCCCGGGGTTCGTCGGGGACGGCCTGCACCAGGCGGAGCGGGATCCCGCGCCGCTCGGCCTCGGCGGCGGCCCAGCCGACCACCATGGGGCTGACCTGCCGGGCATCGACGCCCAGCACGATCGGGCGGGGTTCGGTGGGCGACGTCATGACTCCTCCACCGTCACGCCGGCCGTTGTCCGGTGACGGCCGGATCGACTTCCACGCTAGGCGCGCCCGGTGGAGCGGGCGAGGGCCGACCGGCCCCGGCCGGGTGGGGCCGTCGCGCCGCCGGCCGGCCGCGTCGCAAAAGCGCACCGTTCCGGGTTCCTGCCGCCGTGCCGGGGGCCCGCTGCCGACGGCGCACAGACCTCGTGGTGGGCCCACCGGGCGGCAGCCGTGCCGCCCCGGCGGGCGGCGGGCAGAATCGGAGGGGGATCGAATCCGACGTCTCCGGGAGCCGACATGAACGGGACCGAGCCCGGCGCGGCCGGACAGCGGGTGACGGTCTTCCTGCTCGACGACCACGAGGTGGTGCGGCGCGGCGTGAAGGACCTGCTGGAGGCCGAGCCCGGTATCGAGGTGGTCGGCGAGGCGGACAGTTGCGCCCGGGCCCTGGCGCGGATCCCGGCGCTCCGCCCCACGGTGGCGCTGCTGGACGTGCGGCTGCCGGACGGTGACGGCGTGACGGTCTGCCGGGAGCTGCGGGACCGACTGCCGGAGCTGGCCTGCCTGATGCTGACCTCCTTCGATGACGACGACGCCCTGCTGGACGCGATCATGGCGGGTGCCGCAGGGTACGTGCTGAAGCAGGTCAAGGGCGCGGACCTGGTGAGCGCGGTGCGCACCGTGGCCTCGGGCCAGTCGATGCTCGACCCGGCCACCACGCGCAAGCTGATGGAGCGCCTGCGCCACCACGACGAGAGCGGCGCCGAAGCGGCCCTCGCCCGGCTCACTCCTCGGGAGCGGGAGATCCTGGCGCTGATCGGCCGGGGTGAGACCAACCGCGAGATCGGGCACGACCTGTACCTCTCCGAGAAGACCGTGAAGAACCACATCTCCCGGCTGCTGGCCAAGCTGGGCGTGGAGCGGCGGCTGCAGGCCGCCATGCTGGCCGCGCACGCCGAGGAGGGACAGCGGACCGCGCGTCCGCGCTGAACCCGGTCGGCCGGCCGGTTGGGGCCGGTCGGCCCAAGCAGCGGCGGCCCGCCCGGGCGCACCGTGGACGGTGAAGGGCACCGGCCCGGTGCCCATCGGCCCGGGGAGGCCGCGATGATGTACTGGAACGACGATGGGATGAACGGCTGGGGCGTCGGCCTGATGATGCTGTCGATGCTGGTGTTCCTGGGCCTGCTGATCGCCGCGGCGGTCGTCCTCTTCCGCCACCTGGGCCCGATCGAACAGCACGCCGCGCAGCAGCACCCCTCCCAGCAGCACCCCGCGCAGCGGCACCCCGAAGCCGAACAGGTGCTCGCCGAACGCCTCGCCCGCGGCGAGATCGACCCCGAGGAGTACCGCCGCCGTCTGGAGGTGCTGCGCGACAGCACCGGACCGGGCACGGGCTGAGTGGAGGTGGGCACCATGACCGTCCCGGCCCTGGACGCCCTCGCGCTGGAGACCCTGGTCTCCGCCGCAGTCGCGGCGCCGTCCATCCACAACACCCAGCCGTGGCGCTTCCGGCTGGTGCCCGAGACCTCCGTGCTGGAGGTCAGGGCCGCCACCGAGCGGTCGCTGCCGGCCGCCGATCCGGAGGGCCGGGCGCTGCACATCTCGGTGGGCGCCGCCGTGCTCAACCTGCGCACCGCGGCCCGCCATCTCGGGTGGGCGCCCGAGGTGCGGCTGCTGCCCGACCCGGCCGAGCCGGAGTTGCTGGCGGGGGTGCGCCTCGACGAGTCCGAGGTCTGCCACCTGCCGGCCGTCGAGGCGCTGTACGACGCGATCTGGCGGCGGCACTCGATCCGCTCGCCGTTCACCGGGCCGCCCGTCCCGGCCGAGGTGCTGGCCGAACTCGCCGACGCCGCCCGCGCGGAGGACGCCGAGCTGCTGCTTCCCGACGACACGGAGACCGAGCGGCTGCTGCGGCTGACCGCCGAGGCCGAGCGCCGCAACACCACCGACGCCGGCCAGCGGGCCGAGAGCCGCAGCTGGATCCAGGCGCCCGGTGCGCCACCGTACGGCATCCCCGTCTCCGCCCTGGGGCCGCAGGACGCGGGCGGGCACCTGCCGATGCGGGACTTCGGCGCGCTCGCCCCCGCGCGTCACCTCGCCCCGGTGCGGTTCGAGGCACGGCCGCGGATCGCCGTCCTGCTGACCCACGGCGACCGCCCGGTGGACTGGCTGCGCGCGGGCCTGGCCCTGGAGCACGTGCTGCTCGCCGCCACCGTCCACCGGGTGCGGGCCTCGCTGCTGCACCAGGCGATGGAGTGGCGGTTCCTGCGCTGGGAGGCCCGGGAAGCCCGGCACGGGCCGGCCTTCGCGCAGATGCTGGTCCGGCTCGGCTACGGCCCGGAGGGGGCGCCGACCCCGCGACGGCCGGCCACCGACGTGATCGACGGCTGAGGTCAGTCGTCCGGCAGCGGTACCCGCCAGACCAGTTCGGTGCCGCCCGAGGGGCGGGCCCGGGCGTGGAACTCGCCGCCCAGCGCGGCGGCCCGCTCGGCCAGGTTGGCCAGCCCGCTGCGCCGGCCGCCCTCGGGCAGGCCCACGCCGTCGTCGGACACGGTGACCGTGAGGTGCCCCCCGCCGACCTCGACCACCACCTCGACGGCGCTCGCCTTGGCGTGCTTGGCGGTGTTGGACAGGGCCTCCTGGAGGACGGTGGCGGCCTCGTCGGCGACCTCCCCGGGCACGCCGACGTCGAGCAGTCCGGTCATCCGCACCGCCGGGGCGAAGCCCAGCAGGCCGGTGGCCCGTTCGGCGGCCGACACCACGGCGGCGCGCAGGCCGTGGGCGGCCGGTCCGGCGTCGCGCACCCGCAGGCCGAAGATGGTGGCGCGGATGGTCCTGGAGGTCTCGTCGAGCTCGTCGATGGCCCGCAGCACGCGTTCCTCGGCCTCGGGGTGCTCGATGAAACGGGTGGCGCCCTGCAAGGTCATGCCGACCGCGAACAGCCGCTGGATCGCCAGGTCGTGCAGGTCGCGGGCGATCCGGTCACGTTCCTGGAGCAGCGCGACCTGCTCGGAGTCGCGGCGCCGCTCGGCCAGCTCCATCGCGACGGCGGCCTGTCCGGCGAAGCCCATCAGGGGTGTCGACTCGTCCGACTCGAACAGCGCCGACCCGGTCGTCCTGGCCAGCATGAGGACGCCTCGCACGCCCAGTTCGGCGGTGCCGATCGGGACGGCGACGGCCGGGCCAAGGCCCGCCCAGCGGGGCGGTCCGACGGTGATCCGCGGGTCGTTGCGGACGTCACTGCTGGTCACCAGGGCGCCGGAACGGGCGGCCACCCCCATGAACGTGCCGTCCAGCGGGAGCATCAGCCCGCGGTGTTCGCGGGCCCCCCGGCCGACGGCGATCCGTACCTCCAGCTCCTCGCTGCCGGGCAGCAGCAGGGCGACCGCCGCGAGGTCGGCGCGGGCGATCTCGCCGGCCCGGGTCACCAGCAGGTCGAGCACCTCCTGCTCGGCGCTGCCCGACAGCAGGCTGCTGGTGACCGCGGCACCCGCGGCCAGCCACTGCTCGCGCAGCCGGGCCCGGGCGTACAGCCGGGCGTTCTCGATGGCCACGCCCGCCGCGACGGCGAGGGTCTCCAGCACCGCCTCGTCCTCGGCGTCGAACTCGTCCGCGCCGCGCTTCTCGGTCAGGTAGAGGTTGCCGAACACCTTGCCGCGGATGCGGATCGGCACGCCCAGGAAGCTGTTCATCGGCGGATGGTTCGGCGGGAAGCCGTAGGAGGCGGGGTGGTCGGCGATCCGGGCGAGCCGCAGCGGTTCGGGGTGGCGGATGAGTTCGCCGAGGATGCCGTGGCCGGAGGGCAGCGGGCCGATCCGCCGGGCCTGCTCCTCGGTGACACCGACCGGGACGAACTGCGACAGCCGCTGGTCCTCGCCGATCACGCCGAGCGCCCCGTACGCGGCGTCGACCAGGTTCACCGCGGCCTCGACGATGTGGCGCAGCACCTGGGCCAGGTCGAGGTCGCGTCCGACGGCGAGCACGGCCTCCAGCAGGCTGTGCACCCGGTCGCGGGTCGCCCGCGCCGCGTCCAGCCGGCTCTGCAGCTCGTCCAACAGATCGTCGAGCCTGAGCTGCGGCACCGGGTTCGGGCCTTCTTCTGCGCTGCCCACCGTGATCCTCCGGACTGGGTGACGGCGTCTTCCAGGGTAGGCGCGGGGCCCGGACGGCGCGTGGCGCGGCCCCGGACCCGGCAGGCCCTGGCCGGGGCGGTTCGGGGACCGGGGCCGGAACGTGGCGGCGGACGCGAATCGCGGCGGGCGTGCGAGCAATCCGGGCCGGGGTGGGCCGGGCGGCCCCGGTTGAACAGGGTCCGCTGCGCCCCGGAAGGTCCCCGCGAGCCCTGGCCGGTGCTGCCGCACCGTCGCACGGTGGATCGGAGGGGTCCTTGTCCCGGACCCACCGGCCGAAGGAGCGCCGCCATGACCGAGCAGCCCGCGAGGACCACCCCTTCCCCGGCACCGCGTGGACGAGCGGGCCGGACGCCCGGCGAGGAGGCGCTGCTCGCCGACGGCAGCACCGTGTCGATCCGGCCCCTCGTCCCGGCCGACCGCCCGCAGGTGCTCGCGCTGCACACGGAGCGGATGTCGGAGGCGAGCCGGCGGCTGCGCTTCCTCGGCACCAGCCGCCGCGCCCCGGAGCTGACGGCCGACCGGCTGTGCGGGCCGCCCCGTCCCGAGCTGTACGCGCTCGGCGTGTGGGCGGGCGGCGTGCTCGTCGGGGAGGCCGACGTCGAGACCGCTGCCGAGCAGCCCGGCACCGCGGAGCTCGCCCTCGCGGTGGCCGACGCCTGGCAGCACCGGGGCGTCGGCAGCCTGCTGCTGGAGCACCTGGTGCACGCCGCCCGGGAGCGCGGCGTCACCGTCTTCGAGGCGGACGCCCTGGCGGGCAACAGCGCCGTGCACCGCCTGTTCTCCGACCTCGGGCTGCCGGTGCACCGCCGCTACCGGGAGGGCGAGGTCCGGATCCTGGTGCCGCTGGCCGGCGCGAAAACGGACGAGCACTACCTGCGGGCGGTGGAGGAACGCGGCCGCACCGCCGACCTCGCCAGCCTCACCGCCCTGCTGCGGCCGCGCTCGGTCGCCGTCCTGGGGGCCTCCCGGCGGTCCAGGTCGGTCGGGCAGAGCGTGCTGCGCAAGATCCACGACGGCGGTTTCCGCGGCGAGGTGTGGGCGGTCAACCCGCACGCCGAGCAGGTCGCCGATCTGCCCTCCTACTCTTCGCTCGCGGCGCTGCCCCGGGCACCGGAGCTGGCGGTGCTCGCCGTTCCCGCCGACGCGGTCCCCGCCGCGGCCGAGGAGTGCGGCCGGGCCGGCGTCCGCGCCCTGGTGGTGCTGACCTCCGGCCTGGACGCCGACCAGGCCCGGCAGCTGCTGCACAGCTGCCGGGCGCACTCGATGCGGCTGGTCGGCCCGAACAGCCTGGGCCTGGCGCAGACCGATCCGGCGGTACGGCTGGACGCCGAGTTCGGCGGCGCGTTCCCGCAGCCCGGCACGGCCGGGGTCGCCGCGCAGTCCGGCGGCGTCGGCATCGCGCTGCTGGAGCGGCTGGCCTGGCTGGGCATCGGCGTGTCGACGTTCGTCTCGCTCGGCGACAAGTACGACGTCAGCGCCAACGACCTGCTGCAGTGGTGGGAGAGCGACGGCCGCACCGACCTGGCCCTGCTGCACCTCGAATCCTTCGGCAACCCACGGGCGTTCGCCCGCACCGCCCGCCGGGTCACCCGCCGCTTCCCGGTCCTGACCGTCGATGCCGGACGTTCCTCGGCCGGCCGTCGCGGGGCCGCCGCGCACACTGCCGCCGCCGCCGTCCCGGCCGTCACCCGGGCCGCGCTGTTCGACCAGGCCGGCATCACCGCCACCCGCTCCGTCGCCGAGCTGGTGGAGACCGCGGCGCTCCTGCACACCCAGCCGCTGCCCGCCGAGCGCGGCGCGGTCGCCGTGGTCTCCAACGCCGCCGGGATCGGCATCCTCACCGCCGACGCCTGCGCCGAGGCCGGCCTGGACCTGCCCGGTCTGCCGGACGGCCTCGCCGCCCGGCTGCGCCGCGCGCTGCCCGACGGCGCGGGCACCGGCAACCCGGTCGACATCACTCCCGCCGCCGGGCCGGACCAGCTGCTCCACTGCCTCGACCTGCTGGAACACAGCGACGCCGTGGACGCCCTGGTGGTGTGCCTGGTGCCCACCGCGCTGACCGAGGGCCCGGAGCGTGATCCGCTGCGTGCCCTCCTGGACGGCCCGGGCCGGCGCCGTCTTCCGCTCGCCGCCGTACGGATCGACCAGCAGGCGCCGGTCAGTTGCCTGACCGCCCGGGACGGCGCGCTGATCCCGGCCTACGCCGACTCCCGTTCGGCTGCGTCCGCCCTGGCCGCCGCCCGCGCGCGGGCCCGGATGCTGGCCCGTCCGGCGGCCGCCGAGGCCGAGCTGCCGGGCTGCGACCCCGAGGCCGCGCAGCGGCTGGTGGACGGCTTCCTCGCCGAACGGCCGGACGGCGGCCTGCTCGACCCGGCGCGCACCGCCGACCTGCTGGAGTGCTACCGCCTGCCGCTGACCACGACGGTGTGGGCGCCCGACGAGCACACCGCCGTCCTCGCCGCCCGCTCGCTGCGCCTGCTCGGCCACGGCGGCCGGGCCGTGCTGAGCGCCCACCGAACCGGGCACCCGGCCGGGGACGCGCCGAGGACGGTCCGCACCGACCGCGAGACGCGCGACGCCTTCCGGGAGGCGACCGCTTCGGCGGGCGGACGGACGGCCGGCGGGCGGACGGCCGGCGTGGTGGTGCGCCCGGCGGCCGCGCCCGGTGCCGACCTGCGCATCGATGTCCGCCAGGACGAGGTGTTCGGCCCGCTGGTGCTGCTCGGCCTCGGCGGCCCGACCGGCGAGGTGCTGCACGACCGGTCCGCCCGTCTCGCGCCGCTGACCGATGCCGACCCGGCCGCGATGGTCGCCGAACTGCACGCCGACCCGCTGCTGCCGGGCCACCGCCCGGCCGACCTGGCCGACCTGCACCGGGTGCTGGTCGGGGTGTCCCGGATGGCCACCGACCTGCCGCAGCTCACCGAGGCCCGGCTCGGCCCCGTCCTCGTCCGGTCCGACGGCGTGCTCTGCACCGACGCCCTGATCCGCGTCGAACCGCGGCTCCCGTTCGACCCGTACCTGCGCCGGCTGCTCCGTCGGCCGCTGCCCGCGCAGGACGGATGAATCGCCGGCCGGCGGGCACGGACCGACCGCCGGCCCGGCGACCGGGGCGGTGTCAGCCCGAGGCGGGGTGCGGCCGCTGCTGCGATTCGGGCCCGGGGTAGTGGTGGATCCGGGCGTCGGGGCCGGGGAAGTACTCCGACACCCGTCCGGTGTCGGACCAGCGCACGTCGTACGGCGGGCTGCCGTCGGTGTGGTGCAGGGCGACGACTTCGCCGTCGCGGCGGGCGGCGCCGGGGCGGGTGCCCTCGACGATGATGCGGTCTCCGATCGCGGCTCTCATTCCGCGTTCTCCTCTCCTGAGGGCACACCGCCGAACCGGCCCGGGCACGGTGGCGGGCCGGTCGGTCCCTGACGGCCTCCCGGGGTCCCTTTCCAGGATCCGCCGGTCCGCCGGGCGTCCGCGTGGGCCGCCGGGGCCGGACGCGGGGCCGGTCGGCCCTGTCCCGGTACCGGCGGTCGGGCCGATGGTGGAGGTAGCGGAACCGAGCGGCGGAGGAGTGAGGACCATGCAGCACCGCAGTGTCGCCGAACTGATGACCCGTGAGGTGGTGACGGCCCGGCCGGACACCCCGTTCAAGGAGGTCGCCGCGCTGTTCCACCGCAACGACATCACCGCCGTGCCGGTGGTCGACGACCAGGACCGGCCGGTCGGCATGGTCTCCGAGGCGGACCTGCTCCGCAAGGAGGCCGTCCTGCCGGACCCGGAGGACCGCCATCCGGGCCGCTGGCTGCGGCCGCCCGACCAGGCCCGGGCGGAGGCGGAGACCGCCGGGGGGCTGATGACCAGCCCCGTGGTGACCGCGCGCGCCTCATGGAACGTCGGCGAGGCCGCCCGCCAGATGGACCGCCACCGGGTCAAGCGCCTGCCGGTGGTGGACGAGGCGGGCCGCCTGATCGGCATCGTCAGCCGGGCCGACCTGCTCCAGGTGTTCCTGCGGCACGACGGCGCGATCCGCGAGGAGATCGTCCACGACGTCCTCGGCCACACCCTGTGGCTGGCCCCGGACGCCGTCGCCGTCGCCGTGCAGGACGGCGTGGTCACCCTCACCGGCCGACTGCCCCGCCGCAGTCTGATCCCCCTCGCCGAACGCCTGTGCCGCGCGGTCGACGGCGTGGTGGCCGTCCACCAGACCCTCGACTGGACCGAGGACGACACCAGCCCCGACTTCGAGCACCCCCACGCCTACCGGACGCCCGGCCGCTGAGCGTCCGGACGTCCCGGGGAGACGGTCCGTCACCTGCCGCTCTCCGCGTCGGCCACGCACTGTTTGACGGCGGCGAAGCTGTCCGGCGCGACGGACACCGAGTCGATGCCGCAGCGCACCAGGAAGCGGGTGAACTGCGGGTCGTTGCTGGGGCGTTGGCCGCACAGGCCGACCGGGCGGCCGGCCGTGTGGGCGGCGGTGACCAGATGCTCGATCGAGCGGGTGACGGCGGGGTCGGTCTCGTCGAAGAGGTGGGAGAGCAGGTCGGAGTCCCGATCGACGCCCAGGGTGAGCTGGGTGAGGTCGTTGCTGCCGATCGAGAAGCCGTCGAAGCGTTCGGCGAACTCCTCGACGAGCACGATGTTGGAGGGGATCTCCGCCATCACGTACACCTTCAGGCCGTGGTGCCCGCGCTCCAGCCCGTTGGCGGCCATTTCGGCGAGCACCCGGTCGGCCTCCTCCGGGGTGCGGCAGAACGGGATCATCACCACGAGGTTGGTCAGGCCGATCTCGTCGCGGACCCGGCGCAGCGCCCGGCACTCCAGCGCGAAGCCTTCGCGGTAGCGGTCGTCGTAGTAGCGGCTCGCGCCGCGCCAGCCGATCATCGGGTTGGCCTCGACGGGTTCGAAGGGGCGGCCGCCGAGCAGGCGGGCGTACTCGTTGGTCTTGAAGTCGCTGGTGCGGACGATCACCGGGTCGGGCCGGCGGGAGGCGACGAGCGGGGCGATTCCCTGGGCGAGCCGGTCCACGAAGTACTCGGTGCGGTCGGGCATGCCGTCGGTGAGGGCATCGACGGCCCGCCGGTCCTCGGGGGACAGGCGTTCCGGGTGGACCAGCGCCATCGGGTGGACCCGCACCTGGTGGGCGACCACGAACTCCGTCCGGGCCAGGCCGACGCCGTCGGCGGGCAGCTGCCACCAACGGAACGCGGCGGCCGGGTCGGCGAGGTTCAGCATGACGCGGGTGCGGGTCTGCGGGAGCGCGCCGAGGTCGGTCTGCGTCTCCTCCCAGGCGACCCGTCCGGCGTAGACGTGGCCCTGCTCGCCTTCGGCGCAGGAGACGGTGACTTCCTGGTCGTTCGCCAGGACGTGGGTGGCCCGGCCGGTGCCGATCACCGCGGGGACGCCGAGTTCGCGGCTGACGATCGCGGCGTGCGAGGTGCGGCCGCCGTGGTCGGTGACGATCGCCGAGGCGCGTTTCATCAGCGGTTCCCAGTCGGGGTCGGTGATCGTGGTGACCAGGACGGCCCCTTCGGGGAAGCGGGCGATCTCGCCGGGGGCCGACAGCGCGCAGACCGGGCCGTGCCCGACCGCCTGGCCGACGGCGAGGCCGTCCACCAGCCGTTCGCCGGTGCCGGTCAGCCGGTAGTGGCGCAGCACCGCGCCGGCCCGCCGGGACTGCACGGTCTCCGGCCGGGCCTGGACCAGGAAGAGTTCGCCGGTCCGGCCGTCCTTGGCCCATTCGAGGTCCATCGGGCAGCCGTAGTGCCGTTCGACGGCGACCGCCCACCGGCCGAGCGTGTCGAGGTCGGTGTCGTCGAGGACCCGGGCGGTGCGTTCCCCGGCGGTGGTGTCGACGATCCGGGTGGAGCCGTGCTCGTCGTAGACCGCCTTGCGGCGTTTGGCGCCGACGGTGGCCCGCAGCAGCGGGGTGCGCGCGGCGCCGCCGTCCAGCAGTGGCTTGTCCAGCAGGTACTCGTCGGGATCGACCTGTCCGCCGACCACGGTCTCGCCGAGCCCCCAGGCGGCGCTGATCAGCACCACGTCCGGATATCCGGTCTCGGTGTCGAGGGTGAACGCGACGCCGGCGCTGCCGAGGTCGGAGCGCACCATCAGCTGCACCCCCACGGAGAGGGCGACCGCGAGCTGCTCGAAGCCCAGCCGCTGCCGGTAGTCGATCGCCCGGTCGGTGAACAGCGAGGCGTAGCAGCGTCGGCAGGCGTCCAGTAGGGCGGGGACGCCCCGCACGTTCAGGAAGGTCTCCTGCTGCCCGGCGAAGCTGGCCTCGGGCAGGTCCTCGGCGGTCGCGCTGGAGCGCACCGCGACGTCCGGGTCGGACCGGCCGGCGGATTGCGCCAACTTCCGGTAGGCGTCGGCGAGTTCCGCTTCGAGTTGCGGCGGCAGCGGGGTGGCCAGCAGTGCGGCCCGGACGGCCGCGCCCACCTCCGGCAGCGGCGCGTCCCGGTGCAGCCGGCCGAGCTGTTCCTCGACCCGCTGCCGCAGACCGGCGGTGTCGAGGAATTCGCGGAAGGCGTCCGCGGTGGTGGCGAAGCCGTCGGGTACCCGGACTCCGGCCGCCGCGAGCCGGGTGGTGAGTTCACCGAGCGAGGCGTTCTTGCCGCCGACCAGGGCGACGTCGGCGCGGCCGAGTTCGTTGAAGGGAATGATCCGTCGCATGTCGTCTCCCCGGTCAGTAGGGCATCGGTCGGCCGGACGGGGTCCGCGGGTCCAGGGGCGGGCGCGGCTGCGGGCGGGGCGGGCGCCGGGGGATCCGGGGTCCATGGCTGCCACCTCCTCGGGGGGTGTCTCCTCCACGGTCCCTCGCCGCCGGGCCCGCTCCCAGGGCCGCGCAGCCCGAACCCCCGGGGCCGACCGGCCCAGGGGGCGGGCGGGTGCGCGGGTGGGCCGGTGCGGCGGCGGTCGGCCGGGGGTCGTCAGCTCGGCTGGCGGCGGGTCCAGCGGGGCTCCACCTGCCGCCACTCCGCGTCCCAGCGGGCGTAGCGGCCGCGGTCGAGGACGTACAGCGTGCCCTTCCATGCCAGCGCACCGGCCGCGGGCAGGGCGGTGGCGGTGACCAGGGCGGCGGTCCACGCCGCCGCGGTGGCCCGGCCGGTGGTGGCCGGCGGGTGGACGACGGCGCCGTTGGCGTCCAGCCAGATCCGCACCGGGGTGCCGGCGCTCCGGCCGGGTGCCACCTCGGCGGTGGCCCGGTGGAGGGTGCCGTCGGCGGACCAGGTGACGGCGGCCGGCACCTTGCCGACGAGCCCGGCCGGGGCGTCCTCGGCGAGCCGTGCCACGACGGGGTGCCGGGCGGCGGCCTGGGCCCGGGCCGCCGCGGCCTGCTCGTGCTGGACCGCCAGGCCGACGGCGAGCGCCGCCGGGAGGCCGGCGACCGCGAGCACCAGCAGCACCCGGGCCACCCACCACTGGACGCGGTCGCTGCCCCGCCTCAGCGGGTTCGTCCGTTGCCGCGCACGCGTGCGCATGACGTCCGCCTCCTCATCGGGTCGGCGTGACTCCCCTCGTTCCCAGCCTTCCCTGGACGGGCGTGGCTCCACGTGGTCCGAACGGCCCTTTCGCCCCGGCAACCGGACCGGGCAGCCCCGTTCGGCCTGCTCGGCCCAGGCGTCCTGCACGGCGCCGACGAGGGCTACCGGGTCGCCTTCACGGCCCCGGCAGCGCGGACGCCGTCCTCGCGGCGATGTGGGCCGATCCGGCAAGCGCCGGGACGCGGTGGCGATCGGCACGTGTCCGAGCCCCGTGGGGTCACCGATCGCCTCCGGGCGGCTCGCTGGGCGGTTGCGGGGCAGCCACCGGGGAACGCCGGTCCGAGGAGGGGCCGCCGGCGCGCAAGTCCCGGTGCGCCGGGCGCAGTTGGCGGTTGTGCCCGTGAGTGAAGGCGGGAACGTGCCCAGCACGGACGGACCCCGCCGAACAGCCGGTCCGTGGCACCGTGCCGCAACCGGTCCGTGTCGTCGATGGAGTCCGCCCCGGCGCACACCGCCGCGACCGGGGCCATCACCTTCGCGGCCGGATGGGCGCCGGCGCTGCTTTCAAGGCCTTCGATCCGCAGCCGCTCGCGGACGAGGCGGGGCGGCCCGGCCCGCGCCTTCGCGGTCCCGTCACCGGCGCACCGGCCACACTCCGGGCGATCCGGCCAGCCGGGCTGCTCCGGCGGAGTGAAGAGCCCGGCCGTCGGGCTTCGGCGGTCGTGCGGGCAGGTACGAGGTTTGCTGTTCGTGTCCCTCCTGACAGCGAGGTTCCCGTGTCTTCTGTCCGACGACCGCGCCGGCGTCCGCCGCGCGTCCTGTCCACGTTGCTGGCGGTGGTGCTCGGTGCGGGTGCCGCCACCCTGACCGGCGCGGCCCCCGCGGCCACCGCCGACACCACCGGGTCCGGGCAGGCCCAGGCCGCCGCCCGCCCCGCCCCGGCGCCGGCGAAGCCCGCGGCCGAGGCGGTCGGCGCCGCCGGGGCGAGGCCGCGCGGGGCCGGGACGCAGCGTCCGATCGGCCCGGACCCGGTGGTCGACCTGCTGGCGCACGGCAACCTGACGATGGCCTCCAACTCGGTGCTGACCTGCGACGACAGTGACGGCACGGTCTGTTCGGACACCGAGGGCTCGAACAACGGGCGGACCAAGTTCATCAAGGTCGACCCGAACGCGCCGGGCCCGAACGCCTCCTCCGCGCAGCTGCTGCTTCCGGCCGGCGCGAACGTCCTGTCGGCCCGCCTGTACTGGCAGTTCAACCCGACCAACACCAGCACCGCGGGCGGCACCTCCGGCGATATCAACACGGGCAACCAGGTCTTCTGGAAGGTCCCGGGCGCGAGCGACTACCAGCAGGTGACCGCGGACACCTACGACTGGTTCGACCAGAAGGTCGGCGGGAACCCGCCCGAGCCGCTGCTGGCCGCCGGGGCGGTCAAGGACGTGACGGCCGAGGTCAGGGCCGCCGGCGCGGGCAGCTACACCGTCGCCGACATCCAGGCGTGCGCCGGCCGTTCCTCGGCCCAGAACTTCGGCGGCAACAACGTGGGCTGCTGGGGCGGCTGGTCACTGGTCGTCGCCTACGAGGACCTGGCCGAGCCGATGCGCTACCTCCAGGTCTGGGACGGCTACCAGCTGCTGCGTGACCCCGACAGCGAGACCACCCTCACTCTGGGCGGCATCCGCACCCCCGCCACCACGGCCCCCCGGGCCACCCTGGGCATCACCGTCGGCGACGGCGACGCACCGATCGCCGGGGACACCCTGGCCGTCGGCTCCACCCCGGAGAACCTGATCCTGCTGCCGATGCCCGGGCCCACCGGGGTCAGCACCGACAACGCGTTCACCAGCCGGATCGACCACGTCGCGGCGGACGGCACCGGCACCAACATCACCACCCGCGACCCCGACCCGATCAACAACTACGGCTACGACGCCCGGATGATCGACGTCACCGGCAAGATCCCGGCCGGTGCCGCGCAGGCCCTGGTCCGCATCAGCGGCGCCGGCGACGCCCTGGAACCGCAGGCCGCCTGGCTGGCGCTGGACGCCCTCGAACCCGACCTGCGGATCACCAAGGCCAACACCCCGCCCGGCAACCCGGACGACAACCCGCCCGGCCTGGTCGGCCCCGGCGAGACCATCACCTACACCTTCACCGTCGCCAACCGCCGCCAGGACGGCAGCTCCGCCGACCTCGACACCGCCACCGAGATCACCGTGACCGACACCATCCCGGCCGGCACCACCTTCGTCCCCGCCTCCAACCCCGACTGCCAGGCGAGCGGACGGACCGTCACCTGCACCGTCAACGACCTGCCGCCCGGCGCCGAGACCAACGTCGCCCTCCAGGTCACCGTCGACGCCGACGCCGCCATCGGCACCCACCTCGACGACACCGCCACCCTCCAGTTCCAGGGCAGCCAGACCGGCCGCGTCCAGGAGCGCACCAGCAACACCGTGCGCAACACCGTCGCCGCGGTGCCCGGCTACACCATCATCAAGACCGCCGAGCCCACCGGCGCCGAGCCCGGCGACACCGTCCACTACCGGATCCAGGTCACCAACACCAGCCGGACCGACGCCCCCGGCGTCACCCTCACCGACGACCTGGCCGGCGTCCTGGACTCCGCCGCCTACAACAACGACGCCACCGCCGACCGCGGCCAGGTCCAGATCTCCGGCACCACCCTGACCTGGAGCGGGGACCTGCCCGTCGGCGCCACCGCGACCATCGACTACTCCGTCACCGTGCGCTCCACGCTGACCGCCTCCGCGGTACTGCGCAACGGCGTCACTTCCACCACTTACGCGAACAACTGCGCGCCGGGCTCGACCGACGCGCGCTGCCGCACCGAGGTCCCGGTCACCGTCCCCAGCCCCTCGCCGAGCCCGAGCCCGAGCCCGAGCCCGACCCACGCGCCCCCGCCCGGCCACGACCACGACCACCACGGCCACCTCCCCGAGACCGGTAGCAACGTCCTGCCCGTCGCCGCCCTCGCCGCCCTCACCACCGTCGCCGCAGGCGCCCTCCTCCTGCTGCGGAGCCGCCGCCGCACCCACTGACCCCCACGACCACCCCACGGCCGCGCCCACGCCCCCGCGTTGGTGCGGCCGTGGTATGCCGCACTTTGGTCGGCCGCCTTCCTTGAGGTGTGCCGTCCGGACCGCCTGCACGGAGGCCGTCACCAGCGCCGATGGCCTCGCCTTAGGATGCGAGGCATGGACGGGACCACGCTGCCACCTGGAGAGCCCATACCGATGACGACGCGACGAACCCGCTGGCAGGAGGCGGGAAACAGCGGAAACTTCGGCAAGCGGTTCGCCGAGTTGATCGCCGCCGGCGAGGACGTCGACGGCGAGGCCCGGCTGGCCGACACGCTCCTGCCGCGCGGCGCCCGGGTGCTCGATGCCGGTGCCGGCATGGGCCGGGTGGCCGCCGCGCTCCGGAAGCGGGGGCACGAGGTGGTCGCGATCGAGCCCGACGAGGCCCTGGTCCGGCAGGCCCGGGAGACCTATCCCGGGCTGCCGATCGAGGAACGCGACATTCTCGACCTCGGCCCCGGCGACGGCCCGTTCGACCTGGTCGTCTGCGTGGGCAACGTCATCGTCTACCTGGCCGAGGGCACCGAACGCGCGGCCCTGCGCGCCATGCGCGACGTGCTCGGCGAGAACGGCCGGATCCTGGTCGGCTTCCACCTCCAGGACCCTCCGCCGCACGCCCGCACCTACCCCGCGGCGGAGTTCGAGGCGGATCTGACCGCCGCCGGCCTGCGCATCGACCTGCGGGCCGGCACCTACCAGCTGCACCCCGCGAACGACGCCTACGGCGTCTGGATCCTCAGCCGCGCCCGGGACTGACCCCCGCCCCTGGGGTCGGCAGCTCCGGCTGCCGACCCCGCAGCCGATCCGCCATGGCCGGACGATCATCCGCCGCACACCACACCCTGTGCTGGTCCCACTGGCACCGCCGACGCCGACACCGAGCCCCGACCAGGCATGACAGGCGACAAGGCCACAGCCCAGGAGCTGAGGCCTCGTCACGACCAGCACCGTTGCAGGATCAGCCCACGACCTCGCACGCGAGGTCGGTCGCGCGGCGGCGCGCGCCGAGCGCACTGGTGCCGAGCCATCCGGTGAGCAGCAGCGCCAGAGCCGTGGGCACCAGCGCCCAGGCGGGCAGTTCCCGCGGATCGGTGCCGTGGGCGAGCAGGCTGCTGCCTGCGGCGGCCCCGGTGGCGGACCCGAGGTACATGGCGGCCATCTGGAACGCGACGATCGGCATCGCCTCCTGCGGCCGGTGCGCGGTCAGCGCCTGCTGCAGCGTCGGGACGCACGCCCATCCCGCCGCGCCCCACAGCGTCGCCGCGGCAAGCCACACCGCCGGGGCGGTGAAGACCCAGAAGGCGGCGAAGCCGCCCAGGAGCGCGGCGGGCAGGGCGATGAGCAGAGCGCGGGGCCCGAAGGCGTCGAGGGCCCTGCCGATCAGGGCGGAGCCGGCGACTCCGCCGATGCCCCAGGCCCACACCAGCGCGAAACCCCAGCCCTGGAGTCCGCGGGCCTCGGCCAGGGGCAGCAGGTAGGTGTAGAGCCCGAGGCTGGCCACGCCGAGGAGGAAGGCGGCGGCGACCCCGACGAGGGTCCGCGACGACCGCAGCACCGCGAAGGCGGGTCCGCGCGAGGCGGGCAGCGGCGGAATCGTACGTGCCTTGACCGCCAGCGCGGCCATGCTGACCAGGCCGACGGCGACGACCAGGCTCATGGTCCACCGCCAGTTCAACCGGTCGCCGACGATCATCCCGATCGGCACTCCGGCGACCGTTCCGGTGGACAGACCGAAGGTCACCAGGGCCATGGCGCGGCCCCGTTCGTGGTCGGCGGCCATCGCGGTGGCGGTCGCGGTCGCCACCGCGGTGAGCACCCCCGCACCGGCTCCGGCCATCACCCGTGAGGCGAGGAACACCTCGACCCCCGGGGAGAGCACGGTCACCAGGTTGCCGAGATTGAACACGCCCAGCGCGATCAGCAGCGCCGCCGCGGTGCTCCGCCGGATCAGCGTCCTCGACAGCAGCGGCCCCGCCAGGGCGTACGCGGCCGTGAAGGCCGTGACCCCCAGGCCGACCGCCGCCACCGTGGCAGCCAGCGAATCGGCGATCGCGGGCAGCACTCCGGCGAGGACGTAGGCATCGACGCCCAGCGCGGCCGCGGCCACGACCAGTGGCCAGAGGCGGCGGATCACGCGCCCTCCCCCGCCGGAGGGGCTTCCTGGTACCCGGCGAGGACCGTGTCGATCAGGCCGGGGAACCGCCTCTCCAGGTCCTCGCGGCGAAGCCGGATCATGCACTTGCGCCCTTCGGCGCGGACGAACGTCACGCCCGTCTCGCGCAGGAGGCTGGTGTGGTGGGTGAGTGTCGAGCGCGGCAGGTCCGGTCCCAGTTCGATGCTGTCCACCTCGCCGCGCTCCGCGAGCATTCGCACCATCGACAGCCGCAGCGGCTCGCTCAACGCGAACAGCACTCGCGGGATGGCGATCTCGTCGGCCTCGGGATGTTCGTACACCCGTGGCGGTGCCATGGGAGCCACCTCCGTATCGTGCGGATATTTTCGCACGATGATAGTGCGGGAATTCTCGCACGATCAAGCGGATCCGCCGAACCTCGCCCGGTCAGCCTTTGACCACGCCCAGTGGCACCAGCCGGGCGACGAGGCGGGCGAGCCCGGCACCCTCGGTGGCGGCGGTGACCGCATCGACGTCCTTGTAGGCCTCCGGCGCCTCCTCCGCGAGGCCGCGCCACGAGGACGGGCGCACGGCGATGCCGTTCGCCTCCAACTCGTCACGGAGCCGTTCGCCGCGCACCATGCGCAACGCGTGGTGGCGGCTCCAGACCCGGCCGGCGCCGTGGCAGGCGGATTGGAAGGCACCGTTGCCGGGCATGCCGACCATCACGTACGAGGCGGTGCCCATCGTGCCGGGGACCAGCACCGGCTGGCCCGCGCCGGCGAGATCCCCGGGCAGGCTCGGGTCACCCGGCGGCAGCGCCCGGGTGGCGCCCTTGCGGTGGACGCACAGGCGGCGCTCCACCCCGTCGACCTCGTGGGTCTCGACCTTGGCCGTGTTGTGCGAGATGTCGTAGACCAGTTCCAGACCCGCCCCGACGACGTCGGCGAAGGCACGGCGGGCGGCCTCGGAGAGCAACTGCCGGTTGGCGCGGGCGTAGTTGGCGGCCGCGGCCATCGCGCCGAGGTAGTCACGGCCGGGTGGGGAGTTCACGGGCGTGCAGGCGAGCTGCCGGTCCGGGACGTCGATCCGGTAGCGGTGCATCGTACGGTCCATGGTGCGGACGTGGTCGGTGCACACCTGGTGGCCCAGGCCGCGCGAGCCGCAGTGGATCATGACGCAGACCTGGCCGGTGTGAAGTCCGAAGGCGGCCGCAGTATCGGCGTCGTAGAGGTGGTCGACGGCCTGCAGCTCGAAGAAGTGGTTGCCGCTTCCGAGGCTGCCGACCTGGTGCAGGCCCCGTTCCACGGCCCGCCGCCCGACCTGTCCGGGGGCGGCGCCGTCCAGGGCGCCGGAGTCCTCGCAGCGGTCCAGGTCGCGCGGCACGCCGTGGCCGTGCTCGACCGCGTACCGGGCGCCGCCGACCAGGAGCTCGTCCATCTCCTCGGGGCCCGAGAGATTCCAGAGGCCGCCGCGTCCCATGCCGCGCGGGACGGTGGTGTCCAGGACGTCCATCAGTCGCGTCATCCGGTGGTGGTCGAGTGCCTCGCGGTCGATGCCGGCGGCCAGCAGCCGTACGCCGCAGGAGATGTCGAACCCGACGCCGCCGGGTGAGACGACCCCGCCGCGGGCGACGTCGGTGGCGGCCACCCCGCCGATCGGGAAGCCATAGCCCCAGTGCACGTCCGGCATGGCGAAGGAGGCGCGGACGATGCCCGGCAGGGTCGCCACGTTGGCCACCTGTTCCAGCGCCTTGTCGCCCGCCGCCTGTGGCAGCAGGTCCTTGGACGCGAACACCACCCCGGGGACCCGCATCCGGTCCCGCTGCTCGATGCGGAAGCGGTTGGGGTCCTCCTCGACGAGCGTGATCTCCACCGTTCTCATCTCCAGTCGACGGTCAGCCGTCCGGCCCGCTCGCCCACGTCGGTGCCGAGCTCGGCGCAGGCGGTGGTGAACCGCTCGCGGATCCACTCCCACTCGTCGCCGCGGGCGAGGCGGGTGTGGCAGTGGTCGAGGAACAGGGGCAGCGCTTCCAGCCGGACGGGGGCCAGGCGTGCGGGCCCGGGCCCGTCGAAGGTGACCAGGAACAGCAGCCCCAGGTCGTTGCGCAGCGCCGGGTGGACGGCGTAGTCGTCGAGGAAGTCGCCCATGTCGTAGATGATCCGGTCGGCGACGCCGTGGAAGACGTGGGCGGAGTGCCCCGCCACCAGTGCCGCACCGGCCGTCAGCAGCCGCGGTGCCGCCGCGAGCACGTGCCGCGGCGGCCGGGAGGTCATGTTGGGGCCCCAGTGCGCGGTGACCAGCACGATGTCGGCCTCCCGCGCGGCCCGGACCACCAGCGCCCGGAGCCAGTCGGGGACGCCCGCGTGAAGATCGGCCCAGGCCACCCCGGGACGCTGCTCCTCGGCCGCGTAGTCCTCCGGGTGGTCGGTGGCGGCCACCACCGCCAGCCGCACCCCGCCCGTCTCCAGCACCGCGAACCGCCGGGCCGCCAGGACGTCCCGGCCCGCTCCCACGGTACGGACACCGGCGCCCTCCAGCAGGGCACGGGTATCGGCAAGGGCGTCGAAGCCGTAGTCCAAGGCGTGGTTGTTGGCCAGGGTCACGCAGTCCACCCCCAACTCGGCGAGCACCCTCGCGGCAGCGGGAGGCGCCCGGAAGAAGAACGGCTTGTACGGGTCCGGCCAGCGGTGCCCTCGGTCGGAGACGCAGCACTCCAGGTTGAGCACCACGAGATCGGCCTCCGCGAGTGCTTCCCGCACCTCGGCGGCGAACAGCGTCTGCGGCGTCGGCGAACGCCGCAGCTCCTCGGCGACGCCACGCCCGAGCATCGTGTCGCCGGCCAGTGCCACCGTGAGCGCCATCTCTCCACTGTGCTCCCCAGTCGTGTTCAGACGTCGAGCGTCACCTGGCAGGTCCAGCCCCCCGGGCCACCGTCCAGGTGGAGCCCGTGCAGCGAGACTGCCTTGGGCACCGCCCCGACCAGCTCGGCGGTGTCGGCGTCCACCATCGTGAAGCGGACCGACACGGCCCGGCCGTCCGCCGTGTCCCGGATCGCGCCCAGCGCAGCGCCGAGCGGTAGTTCACCGTGGACCTCCAGGCGGTAGATCACTTCTTCCAGCACCGAGACCAGCAGGTCCTCGTCCTTCTCCGCCGTGACCTCGCACCCGCGCTCACCGGCCGAACGGGCCGCGGAGATGTCGGCGAAGCCCTCGACCACCCCGCCCACCGCCTCGGCGATGCAGTCCTCCGCAGTCGGCGCCCACGCCTCCACCCGCATGTCCGCCGTGTGTGCCACGGCCCGATGACCGCTCCGAGAACTCCACTGCTCGGTCATCATCGCTGGCTCTCCTCGTGCCGTCCGCGACCGAAAAACCGTCCTACCCTCCAGACTCGACCCGCTCCCCGCCCGGGGCAATCCCCCTCGTCCTCGCCGCCGGACACCACCTGACCATGCACGTCCTCGACGCGGCCCCACCGGCACCGGCGCCCGCATCGCCGCCCGATCTCCGCGAGAGAACTCCCCCGGAAGGCATGCCGCGGCGGCCCTGGGCCCGGCGGGCCCGTGAGCCCTTTGAAGACCGTCGCGGTGGGAGGACATTGGAAGGGGCGAAAGGCTTGGGGGCAGAATCCGAGAGAGGCCGAAATGCACGGGTCGGCGCCGCTGGGCAGGATCTTCGGCATACCGCTGCGGTTCCACTGGAGCGCGCCTGTCCTGATCCTGGTCCTCGGCATCGGTCTGGCCGGGCAGACGCTTCCCGCTTGGGTTCCGGGCCGCTCGGCGGCCGCCTACGGCTTCGCCGGCGTGGTCGGGGCGCTGCTGCTCACCGTGAGCCTGCTGCTGCACGAGACGGCCCACGCCGTCACCGCACGCCGCGCGGGCGTCCGTGTGGACGACATGACGGTCTTCGCCCTCGGCGGCATCACCCGCATGGGACGCCCCCCGAACCCCCGGCTCCAGTTCGCCGTCGCCGGGATCGGACCGCTCACCAGCCTCGCACTGGGCGGGCTGTCCGTGGCCGCCGGGCTCGGTGCACTGCGCACCCTCCACTGGACGTTGCCCGCGGCGGTGCTGCTGTGGACCGGCTGGACCAACCTCCTGCTCGGCGTGTTCAACCTGCTGCCCGCCGCGCCCCTGGACGGAGGACGGATCCTCCAGGCCGCGGTCTGGTGGCGCCGAGGAGACCGCGAACGCGCCGAGCAAGTGGCCGGCCGCGTCGGCCAGGGCGCCGGCCTGCTGCTGTCCGCAGCCGGTTGGCTCGAACTCCTCCACGGCAGCACGGCCGGGATCTGGCTCATGCTCATCGGTCTGTTCATGTGGACCTCCGCCACTGCCGAGGTCCGCCGCGCCGCACTGGTGACGGCGGTGCGAGGAATGCGGATCAAAGAGGTGATGAACTCACCCCTGGTCACCGCTCCCGACTGGCTCACCGCAGAGCGTCTCCTCACCGGTCTCACCGCACGCCCCCACCACCCGGTGGTCCCCGCGATCGACTTCGAAGGCCGCCCGAGCGGCCTGGTCGACCTGCGCCGGCTCGCGATGATCCCGCCCGCCCGCAGGGCCGAGGTCCATGTACGCGACGTGGCCACGCCACTGGGCCGGTGTCTGGTCGCCGCGCCCGATGACGACCTCGTCGAAGTCCTGGACAACGCGACCGCGCGGCCCCCGATCCTCGTCCTGGACGACGGCCGGCTGGTCGGAATCATCACCCTCGAAGACCTCTCCAGGATCGCCCGGACGAGAGTTCCGACCACCCCGCGCGACAGCTGAGCCACGAATCGTCCGCCGACCGGCACCACGAGAACCGCGGTGCTGCTGAACCCCCCGGATCAGGCGCCGGTGTCGATCTCGATCCGCCGGCGCGGCTTCTCGACCTCGCCGATCGGCGCCTTCACGGTCAGCACGCCGTTGTCGTAACTGGCCGCGATCTCCTGCTCCTTGACGCCTTCAGGCAGCCGGATGCTTCGGGTGAAGGAGCCGTAGCGGAACTCGGAACGCTGCTTCTCCTTCTTCTCCTCGCTGCGTTCGGCGCGAACGGTCAGCACCCCGTTCTCGAAGGTGATCTCGACGTCCTTGGCGGGATCGATCCCCGGCAGCTCGGCCCTGACCACATAGGTCCCGTCCTCCTCGGACTCCTCCACCCGGATGACGTGCTCCCCCATCCGCAAGTCCACGGGGAAATCCTCGAACCACTCCGAGAAGGCAGTCGGCCACCAGTGCCCACGCCTGTGAAGCACCTCTCCGGCCATCTCAAACCCTCCTCACTCACTCGGTCCTCTCCCTCCATGCTGCTGCACCTGCCGGACACACGCGATCGGGGCATCACCGGGCCGCGAAGCCGGGTGCGCGGGCGTCGGTCCTCTCACGCAGGCGGCGACGGCGACGGCATGAAAGCCTGGAAGTCCAGTGGCCCCGGCCCGAGCAGAAGCCGATGGATCGAACGGAGTGCAGGAAGCGACCCGAGATCGTCACCGTCAGCGATCCGGTGTCCCGCCGCACCGCCTGGTCCGGACCCGGCCCCACCGACGTCGCCGGACTCGGCACCGCCTGCACGCCCGACACCGGCCCGCTCGTCCGGGCGAATCCGGCCGACGCCGCCGTCCGGACCGCGCTGCTCACCGGCGCCGACGTCCGGGTCATCGCACAGGAGACGACCATGAGCGACTACGCCGCCGAACACGCACCGTCCCTCCGCCCGCCGGGGCGCGACCTCGAAAGCGCCGCCGAACGCATCGAGCTGCTCGAAGCCCAGGTCCAGGCCCTCGGCCAGGCCGTCCGCGCCCTCATCCAAGGCATGGAGGAGATCCCCGACCACGAGCCCGACCCCGAGCGGCCCGCCCGCGCCGCCCGCCGGGCCCACGAACTCCTGCTCTCCCAACACCTCTAGCCACCGCCAGGGAACCGATCATGAAGCTCGCCTTTCTCGGCCCGCTGTACGCACGCCAGGGCCCCTACGCCTGCGCCTACGTCGACACCTCGCGCGACCTCGACGACCCCGACCGTGCCATCGACCTGCGCCGCCGCCACGTCGAAACCGAACTGGCCGCGCAGGGCGCCGACATGACCACCACCGGCGCCGTGGTCCGCGTGGTCGGCACCGACCGCGAGCTGCCCGGCCCGCACGGCCAGGCCGTCTTCGCCGCCCACGGACGACTCGCCCTCGCCGAGGAGCTGCCCCACCCGCCGCCCCACAGCACCGCCCGCTTCACGATGGTTCCCGACGCGATGCCGCTCGCCATCCAGCACGCCCCCGACATCCCGTACGTGGCCGCGGCGGTGCACCGCGTCGCCCCGTCGGCAGGCGTGCCCTCCGAGGAGGCCGGACTGGAAGTGGACCTGCAGGCCGGCCGCTGGCCCACCGCCCGTGTGGCGCCCGAGAGCCGCACCCGCAGACGGGCTCCGGCCCACGAATGGCGGCAGACCGCCACGGAGGTCGCCCAGCAGCTCACCGAACTCGCCGAACGCACCGGGGCCGAGACCGTCGCCCTGTCCGGCGACCACTGGGCGCGCAACACCTTGGCCCGCGAACTGCCCAAGCGCCTGCGTGAGCGCACCATCGGCATCGACAGCGACGGCTGGGACGCCCAGCCCGAGCGCGCCCTGCTGGAGGACGAACTCGACTACCTCTTCCGCGGCCGCCTGTCCGCCCACGACCAGTCCGGCGTCGACCGGTTCCTGGCCCGCCGTGCCCGCCACAGCGGCGCGGTCGAAGGCCTCGCAGCCACCCTCACCGCCCTGCGCCGCGGCCAGGCCGAAGCCGTCCTGATCAACGACCCGTTCGACCTGGACCGGCCGCTGTGGGTCGGCGTCACCCCCAAACAAGTCGGGCTCAGCCGTGAGGAGTTGGCCGCCCTCGGCATCAGCTCCTGCTGGCAGGAGCCGGCCGATGCCGCGCTGATCCGCGCGATCGTCGGCACCAACGCCGAACTCATCGTCATTCCGCACGACGAGCTGCCCCTCCCGGACGGCCTGGGCGCCCTGCTCCGCTACCCGGACACCGCCGGGTGAACCGGCGCCACAGTCCCACGGGCGCCCGAACCCGAGCCCGGCCTGCCAACGGCCCGCGCCGGTCCCGCAACTGATCCGCGGCCGACCCGGGCTTCGCGCCCCAGGGGAAGGTCGATGGCCCCGGGTGCCCGGGCCGAGGGCGATTTCAGCGGTTCTCGCCGTGATCGGCCGGGCGGGGGTCGGGGCGCGGGTCCGCGCCGTCGCCGGTGCGGGCCCACGCGGTCCGGCGGCGGGACTCGTCCTCCTGGGCGAGGCGTCGCAGAACCGCCAGGACCGGTTCGAGGAGCAGGACGACGATCGCGGCGTGCTCGGCGAGCCGGAGGCGGTCCTCGATGTCTTCGAGCCGGTCGAGGTCCAGCCGGGCGGCGGCGGCGGCCAGTTCGGCGTAGGGCACCAGGTCTTCGGTGCTGTACTCCATGCCGAGGCGGCTGAGGTCCATCAGGCTCGCGGCGAGCGCGCGCCGGTGCGGCGACTCCGGGGAGACCTCCCAGCCCATCGCGGCCAGCAGTTCCCCGACCCGCAGCGCCTGCTCGTCCACGGCGTCCGCCTCGCCGGCGTCCACGGGGGTGGGCAGCGCGTAGTGGACGACGCCGAGCGTGGCGAGCGGATCGAGCGGCTGGTCGATCGCGGTGAGGACGTCGCGGGTGGCGGCGATGGACAGGCCGCCACGGGAGGTCAGGGCGCGGATCAGACGCAGGCGCTGGACGTGCTCGTCGCCGTACAGGGTCAGCGTGGCGCCGAGGGGCCGGCCGGGCGGCAGCAGCCCTTCCCGCAGGTAGTACTTGATCGTCGCTACCGGTGTCCCGGACAGGCGGCTCAGGTCGGAAATCCTCATACGCTCACTCGCTCGCTCGGTCCTGTGTGTGACCAGTCTCCCAGATCCCCAGGTGGACGGCATTGTTCGATAGTGCAACTATCTTCGTAGAAAGTGAAGGTTTCCAGCAGGCTGCCGACCAGCCGGAACACGAAACCACCGCCCCCTCCGCACCCCAGCACAGCTGCGGGCGCGACACCGCACCTGGAGCACCGTGTCTGAGCCGACCCACGCCCGCAGGGCGAGCGCGCGCGAACTGCTGCGCCGCCGGAGCCTGTGGCTGCCCTCGGCCTTGATCCTCGGCCTGCTGTCGTTCGTCCTGTCGCTGCTCTACCTGGGTGCGAACAACGACCCGGTCGGCTCGACGAAGGACCTGCCGATCGCCCTGGTCAACGCCGACCGGGGCGTCCAGGTCGGCGGCAAGCAGATCGACCTGGGCGGGCAGATCACCGCGCAGATCGCCCATGCTCCCGATCTGAAGGGCAAGGTCTCCTGGAAGCAGGTCGACCGCAGCACCGCCGACGACCTCCTGGCCAAGGACAAGGTGTTCGGGGCGCTCGTCATCCCGGACGACTTCTCCGCCTCCGTGGCCGCCCTCGCCGGCCCGCTCCAGCACGACCCCCACCCGCCGACCATGACGGTGCTCACCAACCCCGCAGCCGGAAGCTTCGGCTCCTCCATGGCCGCCGAGATCAACCGCACGGTCGTCCAGAACACCTCCGCCCAGCTGGGCCGGCAGCTCACCCAGCAGCTGACCCAGCAAGCGGCATCCGGCGCAGCCGAACATTCCGCCGCGCCGGGCGCGGCGGCGCAGCTGATGGTCGCCGACCCGGTCAAGGCCGTGGTCGAGGAGGGCCACCCGCTCGGCCACCACAGCGGCCTCGGGCTGAGCGCGTTCTTCTACACGCTCGTCCTGGTCCTCGGCGGCATGCTGGGCGCGAACGTGATCCACTCCCAGCTGGACGCGGCGCTCGGCTGGATCGCCAACGACAAGGGCCCGTTCCGTTCCCTCAAGCCGGCCCGGCACATCAGCCGGGTCCGTCACTTCGTGGTTGGCTCGGTGCTCATGGTCGTCCTGTCGATGCTGACCTCGGCGCTGGCCATGGCGGCGGCCGTGGGCGTCATCGGTATCGACGCCTCCCACCTGCCGATGCTGTGGTTCTTCGGATCGTGCGCCACGGCGGCGATGGGAATCACCGCACTGGCCCTGCTCGCCGCCTTCGGCACGCCGGGCCCGATCGTGTCCATGCTCGTGCTGGTCGGCCTGGCCATCCCGTCCGCCGGCGCCACCATCCCGCTGCAGGCACTGCCCTCCTTCTACCGGTTCCTGGCCGACTTCGAGCCCTTCCGCCAGGTGGTGGACGGCGTCAGGTCCGTCCTCTACTTCGGCGCGCAGGCCGACGCCGGACTCGGCCGCGCCTGGACCATGACCGGCATCGGCTTCGCCCTCTCGCTGGCCCTCGGCCTCGCCGTCACCCGCCTCTACGACCGCAAGGGCCTGCACCGGTCCGCGCCCCCCACCCCGGCACCACAACCCGCCACGATCGGCTGACCTCCCCACGCGCGACCCCGACGCCGGCGCCGCACCCGTCCCGCCTCACGACGGGCTTCGCCCCGGCCGGCCGGGCAGCGGGATCCGGACCTCGTCCAGCTCGCCGCGCCCGTACGAACGGATGCCGCGTCCGAGAGTGAGGCCGCCGAGGCCGGCGTAGGGCATGTCGGTGGTGCGGCGGCCGAGTTCGACACCGTCGCGGTAGACGATCTGCTCGCGGGTGTCCAGGACGAACACGCAGGCCCAGTGGTGCCACTCGGTGTCCGCGGTGCGCTGCGGGACGTTCAGGTCGTCGCCATAGAAGGCGAAGGTGAAGGTGTCGTCGCCGCGGAAGCCGATGTGCAGGGTGCGCAGCCGGACGCCCTTGGAGGCGCCGTGGCCGATCAGGAAGTCCTGGCGGCCGCCGGTGGCGGTGCGCCGGGCCCAGAACTCCACGGTGAAGTCGCGGTCGGCCAGGTCGAGGGCGCTGCTGGGCAGCTCGGCCACGTCGTCCACGCCGTCGAAGCGCAGCGCCGTCCCGGCCCGCCCGCCCTCGCCGTCGGCGAGCACCAGCGGGCGGCCGGTGAACGGGCAGGTGCCGGGCGCGCTCTCGTGAACGGCGTCCCGGTGGCGCGGGTCGGGGCTGGTCCAGGCCTGGGTGCCCTGGGTGTTGAACAGGCCGTCCCGGCCGCGCTCGACGCTGAAGCCGTCGATCCGGCCGGCGGCGTCGTCGTGCGCGAAGATCTGCCAGCGCTCGCGGCCGTGCACGGCGGTGGGCACCAGCAGGGCGGTGAAGCGGCCGCCGGAGAGGTTGCGGACGAAGGACAGTTCCTGGGTCGGTTCGACGAACGGCCGGCCCTCCATGTCCTGGGTGCCGAGGCTGTCCTTGGCGGAGTCCGGGCGGCCCTTGTGCCGGCTGCGCCGGTAGCGGACCTCCAGCACCGGCTTCAACTCGCCGCCGGCCAGCACGAAACGGTCGCACAGCAGCGTGGCGTCTACCACCGCGAGCTTGGCCTCGCCGTCCTTGGCCAGATAGTCGGCGCGGGCCGGGTCGCCCGAGGAACCGGTGCCGTCGGCGAGCCGGAACACCGCGTCCGGGTGGTCGGCGCGCACCGACTGGCGCAGCACGTAGACGTGGGTGCCGTCGGAGACCACGTGGAAGGGGGCGGCGGCGCCGAGCCTCGCGGTGCTCGACAGGAAGCGGTCCAGTTCCTGTTCGTCCAGCCGCTCCGCCGCGTCCGCCTCCACCCGCCCGCCGCGCTTGACGACGGGCATCCGCACCGAGCCCGCCACCGCGTAGCCGACCCGCGCCAGCTCCGTCGGGAAGCGCAGCACCAGCGGCTCCTCCGACCAGTAGGCCGCGTCCGCCTCGCCCTTCGCCTCGTCGTGCCGCGACAGGTCCAGCACGCTGTAGACGATCCGCCGTTGGTCGTCCATCGCGAACGCCACCGTACTGCCCTGGTGGCGGACGGTCGTGGTGTGCACGTAGGCGCGGTCGCTGTAGACCTTGAGCAGATGCTGGTCTTCGGTCACGAAAGGTGCTCCCGGGACGCTGGTTTCGCGGTGATGGCCTGATGCGCGCCCGAGGTCACAACCACCCCCCCGTGCACACAGTGCGATCAACCTGTCGCAGAGGATCACCACCGTCAAGAGCGCATTCCCCCCGCCGCACGCCGGTCGCCCGCCCCATGGCAACGGCTCGCTGCCGGGACTCGGGCGGGTACGTCATCGGTGCAGCTGTCGCAGCGGCTCCCTTCTCACGACCTGTCGGGTCAGGTCCCGCGACCTTCCGCGCCTCGGGGGGACCTCGGTCCCGGACCGGCTGAGCGCGCAGCTGGAAGGGGCCCTCGACGGGGTGTGGCACGGGCGAAACCAGCAGGTGGCGGCCGTTCGTTCGGGGCCTGTCGGTGCAGCTGCCGCTGCGGAACCGGGGCCGTCAGGCCGTCGGGGCTGGGACCGGTGGCGGCACGATCAGGGACCGTCGGTCCCTGGGTCGCTCCGCCTCGCCGGACGAGGATCTCTATCGACGGACGACAACGACAACCCTCACCGCGTCCCGTCCCGTTCTCCCAGCCCATGGCCCAAGGAGTCAGATCATGTCCGCGCCTGACCGTGCAAGACCAGCAGCCGAGCCACCCGCGCAGGGGAACAAGACCTTCGGGCTGCCTGCGGCGACCGCGCTGGTGGTCGGCAGCATCATCGGTACCGGGGTTTTCGCGCTGCCGTCCGCGCTCGCGCCCTACGGGCCGATCGCGCTGGTCGCGTTCGTGCTGGTGACCATCGGCGCGCTGGCGCTGGCGGTGACCTTCGGGCGGCTGTCGGAGCGGGTGCCGGGCAGTGGCGGGCCGTACGTCTACGCCCGGGAGGCGTTCGGCGAGTTCGCCGGCTTCCTCACCGCGTGGTCCTACTGGATCACCGCCTGGGCCGGCAACGCGGCGATCGTGGTCGCCTGGGTCGGCTATGTCGAGGTGTTCGTCAACAAGGGCCACCACACCGGGGCTTCGATCGCGATCGCGCTGATCGGCCTGTGGGTACCGGCGATCGTCAACCTGACCGGGGTGCGCAACATCGGCGCCTTCCAGGTGGTCACCACGGTGCTGAAGTTCCTGCCGCTGGCATTCATGGCCACGGCCGGCCTGCTCTTCGTCAAGGCGGGCAACTTCGGGGCCTTCAACGCGAGCGGCGGCTCCGCCATGGGCGCCATCTCCGCGGCGGGCGCGATCGCGCTGTTCAGCTACATCGGTCTGGAGACCGCCTCGGTGGCGGCCGGCCGGGTGCGCGACCCGCGGCGCAACGTGCCGAGGGCGACCATATACGGCACGCTGGCCTGCGCCGCGATCTACCTGCTCGGCACCCTGGCCGTCTTCGGTACCGTGCCGCACGACCAACTCACCTCCTCCAGCGCTCCGTTCACCGACGCCATGAACGGCATCGCGGGCGGCCACTGGGCCGGTGACCTGGTCGCCGCCGCGGCGATCATCTCCGGGGTCGGCGCGCTCAACGGCTGGACGATGATCTGCGCGGAGATGCCGATGGCGGCAGCCCGCGACGGCCTCTTCCCGTCCGTGTTCGCCAGCACCAAGGGGCGCGGCGAGGTGCCGGCCTTCGGCATCATCTCGGCGACCGTACTCGCCTCGCTGCTGACCGTGGTCAGCTACACCCGCTTCACCAAGGTGTTCACCGAGATCGTGCTGCTGAGCGTGCTGACCGCGGTGATCCCGTACCTGATCTCGGCGGCCGCGCAGCTCTACTGGCTGGTGCAGCACGGCCGCGAGCAGCTCGACCGGCGGCGGCTGGTCAAGGACGTCACCATCACGCTGCTCGCCCTCGCCTTCTCCTACTGGTCGATCCAGGGCAGCGGCTACCAGACCGTCTACTACGGCCTGTTCACCATCCTGCTCGGCATCCCCGCCTACATCTGGGTGGAGCGCCCGCACCTGGGCCACGGCGCCGCCGCCAAGGCCGACCCCACGGCCGTGCCCGGCCCGGCCGCCAAGACCGGCCCTGCCGAGGCGTCGCCGCTGCCGTAGGCGGCCCGCACCGCCCGGCCCGCCCACCCCGCGCTCTGACCGCGCGTCACCCGCACTGACCACCCCGCAGTACTGACAACTCCCTTGAGAGGAGAACCCCTCATGTCCACCTTGCGTGTCGATTCCGAGGCCGGCCGCCTGCACCAGGTGATCCTGCACCGCCCGGGCCTGGAACTGTCCCGGCTCACCCCGCGCAACGTCGACGAGCTGCTCTTCGACGACATCCTGTGGGCCAAGCGCGCCCGCGAGGAGCACGACGCCTTCGCCCAGGTGCTGCGCGACCACGGCGTGCGCGTCCACCACTACGCCCAGCTGCTCGCCGAGACCCTGGAACTGCCGCAGGCCCGGTCCTGGCTGCTCGGTCAGGTGGTCAGCCCCGCCACCGTCGGCCCGGCGCTGGTCGACCCGCTGCTCGAGCTGTGCGCGGACCTGGACGCCGAGACCCTGGCGGAGTACCTGATCGGCGGCGTGCTCAAGGACGACCTGCCGCTGCACAGCCCGCACAGCCTGGTCTGGCACACCGTCGGCGACCAGGACTTCGCCCTGGCGCCGCTGCCCAACCACCTCTTCCCCCGCGACAACTCCTGCTGGATCGGCGCGCGTTACAGCCTCAACCCGATGGCGAAGGCGGCCCGCCGGCGGGAGACCCTGCACACCGCCGCGATCTACCGCTTCCACCCGCTGTTCTCCGAGACCGCCGCGCCGCTGCTCGACGGCACCACCACGCCGAGCGGACTGAACCTGGAGGGCGGCGACGTCCACGTCCTCGCCCCCGGCGTGGTCATGGTCGGGATGGGCGAGCGCACCACCCCGCAGGCCGTCGAGGCCCTCGCCCAGCAGCTCTTCCTGACCAACACCGCGCACCGGCTGATCGCCGTCCGACTGCCCGCCAGCCGGGCGTTCATGCACCTGGACACGGTGATGACGATGATCGACCGGGACACCTTCACCCTGTACCCCGGCCTGGCCGACCAGTTGCGCTCCTGGACCCTCACCCCGGCCCCCGAGCGGCCGGCCGGCTTCGACGTCCGGCCCGACACCGACCTCACCGCCTCGCTCGCCGAGGCCCTCGGCCTGGACAAGGTCCGCTTCCTGTCCGCCGACCTGGACGTCCGGACCGCCGAGCGCGAGCAGTGGGACGACGGCAGCAACTTCCTCGCCCTCGAACCCGGGGTCGTCGTCGGCTACGAACGCAACACCACCACCAACACCTACCTGCGCAAGCAGGGCATCGAGATCGTCACCATCGCCGGTTCGGAGCTCGGCCGCGGCCGTGGCGGCCCGCGCTGCATGAGCTGCCCGATCCAGCGCGACGCCGCCAACTGACCACCGCCAAGAAAGAGTTCACCATGACCATCAGCCTGAACGGCCGCCACTACCTGCGCGAGCTCGACTTCACCGCCGCCGAGATCCACCACCTGCTCGACCTCGCCACCGAACTGAAGGCCGCGAAGCGGGCGGGCACCGAGACGCCGCGGCTGGACGGACGCCGGATCGCCCTGATCTTCGAGAAGGCCTCCACCCGCACCCGCTGCGCCTTCGAGGTGGCCGCCGCCGACCAGGGCGCCACCACCACCTACCTCGGCCCGGACGGTTCGCACATCGGCCACAAGGAGAGCATCGCCGACACCGCCCGGGTCCTCGGCCGGATGTACGACGGCATCGAGTACCGCGGCTTCGACCAGCAGATCGTCACCGACCTCGCCCAGCACGCCGGCGTACCGGTCTTCAACGGCCTGACCGACCAGTGCCACCCCACCCAGAGCCTGTGCGACGTGTTCACCATGCGCGAGCACAGCGGGAAGCCGGTGGAGGAGATCTCCTTCTGCTACCTCGGTGACGCCCGCAACAACACCGCCAACTCCCTGCTGATGATGGGAAGTCTGCTCGGCATGGACGTGCGCATCGCCGCTCCGCGCGAGCTGTGGCCCGCCCCGGCGCTGGTCGACGAATGCCGGCGGCTCGCCCAGGACAGCGGCGCCCGGATCACCCTCAGCGAGGAGGTCGAGGAGGCCGTGCGCGGAGCGGACTACCTCTACACCGACGTGTGGGTGTCCATGGGCGAGAACCACGCCCAGTGGGCCGAGCGGATCGCCCAGCTGCTGCCGTACCAGGTCAACGCCAAGACGCTGGCGGCGACCGGCAACCCCGACACCGCCTTCCTGCACTGCCTGCCCGCCCTGCACGACCGCCGCACCGACCTCGGCGCCGAACTCGCCGAGGAGCACGGGCTCGACGGCCTCGAAGTCACCGACGAGGTCTTCGAGTCGCCGGCCTCGCTGGTCTTCGACCAGGCCGAGAACCGGATGCACACCATCAAGGCGGTCCTGGTCGCCACCCTGGGGAGGGACTGACCATGCGCATCGTCGCCGCCCTCGGCGGAAACGCCCTGCTCCAGCGGGGTGAACACCCGGACGCCACCGTCCAGCAGCACCACGTCCACGAGGCCGGCCGCTCGCTCGCCGAACTCGCACTGGCCGGCCACGAGGTGGTGATCACCCACGGCAACGGGCCGCAGATAGGCCTGCTCGCCGTGGAGAGCGAGACCGACCCGGCACTGACCGCGCCCTACCCGCTCGACGTGCTCGGCGCGCAGACCCAGGGCATGATCGGCACCCTGCTGGCCCGGGAACTCGCCGGCCGGCTGCCCGATCGGGCGGTCACCGCCCTGGTCACCCACACCGAGGTCGACCCCGGTGACCCCGCCTTCGGTCTGCCGGACAAGTTCATCGGCGGCCAACTGACCGATGAACAGGCCAAGTCGATGGAGCGCGAGCGCGGCTGGAGCTGCGCCCGGGACGGCGAGCGGCTGCGGCGGGTGGTGCCGTCGCCACTGCCCCGGGAGATCGTCGAAGTGCCGGCCATCCGCACGCTGCTGACGACCGGGACGGTGGTGATCGCGGCCGGCGGTGGCGGCATCCCGGTGGTCCGCAACCCCGACACCGGCCTGCTGCGCGGCGTCGAGGCCGTCGTCGACAAGGACCGCACCGCCGCCCTGCTCGCCGAACGGCTGGACGCCGACGCCCTGTTGATCCTCACCGACGTCACCCACGTCTTCAGCGGCTTCGGCACCCTCCGGCCCAGGCCGGTCATCAGCGCCACCCCCGAGCAGCTGCGCCGACTCGACCTGCCGGCCGGGTCGATGCGCCCCAAGGCCGAGGCGGTTGCCGAATTCGTCGAACGCACCGGCGGGTTGGCCGCCATCGGGCCGCTGGACGACGCACTCGGCACGCTCCTCGGCACCACCGGCACCACCTGCCGGACCGACCCGGAAGCCGCGGAGCCGGGACCCAACGCCCTGCCGACGGCCCCTTCGGCCCACGGCCGTGCCGAAACGCACCCGGCAGTCTGACACCACAAGGAAGCCACGGCCACCACGGCCTCATCACTCCGGTGTCACAAGGCAGGTGACACCCAGCGACCGTGGGAGCACGACCACGCAGCGACGAACCGGGTACGGCGTGAGGGGACGCCCCCCGGTTCGCGCGTTGAACTCCCTCAGGGAGCGCCGGGCGCAGACCCGCCGACGCGAGCTGCTGGACCGGACGTTGACCTGGAACGGGCGACACCTGCCTGCAAGGCCACTGTCACCGTCGCAGTGATCAACGAGTGGCTCCGAGCCGCAGGGGCCGAGCGCGGGTCACTCGGCGTTCAACAGGCCTGCCAGGGCCGGGTGTACGCGCGCCGGATCGATGGTGGTGATCGAGTACTCGGCCGTTCCTGAAGTCACGAAGGGGTCCTCGGCGGCGATCCGCTCGATCGCCTCGCGGTCGGCCCCGCAGGCGACAATGGCCCCGCCGTCGGCAGCGGGCAGCGTCTGCCCCGAGGCCAGGAACACGCCGGCGGCGTGATACCGCTCCAGAAAGGCGACATGGCCCGCGACAAACGGCCCCGCCTCTTCTTCCGAACCCGTGTACGTCAGACGCAGCAGGTGCAGCATCTCCATCCCGATCTCTCAGCAGGCCAAGCAGACCGGCACAGCATGGCAGAGCTTGATCCACTCCGGAAAGGCACCCTTGGGCTCGTCCCGCAGAGATCAGGTTCAGCCGCGCCGGCGCTCCGTCGGCCACGAGGCGCCGCAGCCTCCCATGGAGACACCGCCCTACCCGCTGCGGCCGCCGAACGCCTGGCAGAGGCACTGCGCAACCGAACCACCGTCGAGGACCCCGAACAGCTCGCGGCCGCCCTGCTGGAAGGCCAAGGCCCCTGCGGCCCCGCGCACTGGACTGCGGCCGTTGTTGGTCCTCGGACCAACAACGGCCACTACTCGTTCCGCAACCCGTCCAACCGCTTCGCCATACCGGCGGACCGCCTTGCCCGGGTGACGGCCGCACTGGCTCCCTGATCCGGACTCTCCTGGGACGAGTACCGTGTTCACCGCCTTTGCTACGCGACGGTGATCGAACCGTTCATGCCGCTGCCCGGCGCGCCGTGGAACCGGCAGTGGAAGGCGAAGGTGCCCGCTGACGCCATCGGCGGCGTCGTGTAGGTGTCACCGGGCTGCCCCTGGCCGACGATGACCGGCGAGTTCGGCGGTGCGCCCGCCGTGTCCCAGTCGACGCTGTGCTCGAAGCCGTCCTGGTTGACGAACCGAACCTGGTCCCCGACATGGATGGACATGCTGGACGGCACGTACTGGGCGTTCTGCATCACCACCTCGTGGGTCTGCGCTCCGCCGTTGTGGCCGCCGTTGTGGCCGCCGTCCATCGCGCACGGGACGCCCTCGGGCAGGCCGAGCGCGAGCTCCCCGCCTCGGATGATCAGGAGCGAGCCCATCATTCCGGTCATCATGTGCGCCAGCACATGGCAGTGCATGTGCCATTCGCCGATCGACTGGTCCTCTCCGGGGCCGCCGGCACGCATGAAGCTTCCTGTCGCACCGTCGATGGTGAAGGCCATCGAGTTGGCTGCTCCGAACACGCGCGTGTCCTCGAACTGGGAGACGGCGGCCACCTCGGGACTGGACTGGATCGTGCCCGGATCGGCTCCGTCGGGACCGAGAACCGTCCAGCGATGGCCGTGGATGTGGAAGGTGTGGGTGTCGCTGCCCATGCCGACCACGCCAAAGCGCATCCGGGTGTCGCGGCCCGCGATCATCGTCGGCGTGTTGCCGAGGAAGCTGCGGCCGTTGACCGTCATCCCCACGGCACCGTTGAGCGCGTGGAACAGCTGCAAGTACAGCGCCTTGGACGGCGGCTGCTGGTACACCGGAAGACAGATGCCGCTCGCCCTCCTCAGGTCCTCGTCGAGCTCAAGGCTCAGACCCCCGACGCGGGTGACGCGCTCCACCTTCGGCCCGCGGCCGCGGTCCCGCTCGATGTGTTCGGCCTCAGGTGCCGGCTCGTGGCCGTTCCCTTGGCGTCCGGGGGCCGCCGGCGCGCCCAGGCCCGCGAGGTGGTGCGGCAGAACCGGCAGGTCCCCCAGCGGCAGGCAGGAGCTGGCGACCGGACTACCGTTCGGTGACCCTCCCGGCAGCAGGGCGGGATCGGGTGACGTCGGGTCACCGGGGAGCCGGATGTCCACCTCGTGCTGATCGTCCGCGGGGTTGTGAATCACGACGATCCCGATCGCTCCGAGCTCGACGTTCTCCATGTCGCAGATGGAGTGATCGTGGTACAGCCAGACACCGGCCGTCGTAGGCCAGCCGAAGGTCTCCCAGCGGTAGGTGAAGGTACCGCCCGGTGGCACCCGGTCACCTTGCTTCAGGCTTCCCGAGAAGCCCGGAACCCCTGCCCAGGCGCTCGCCTCGGACGGTGGAACCGCCTGGCCCGGGTCCGGCGGTGACAACGGGTACGCGCCGTCCTGGGCCCGCTCGAACGCGAACCCGTGGGTGTGCAGACTGTGCACCCGTTTCTCGATCGGCAGCGGCATCTGCCCCATGGACCGCATGTCCATGTTGCGAAAATGCACGAGCACGGTATCTCCGACTTCGCACTCGATGACCGGCCCGGGAATCGTTCCCATCGTCCCGGCATCCGTGGGATCAGGCTCGTTCAGGTCCCACGGATTCACCTTGCGATCGTCCGGGACGGTCCACGCGTCACTACCGTCCGCCTTCGCCGGCGGTTTGTACCTGCGCAGAATGAGGGCGTCCTTGACGTCGCCATTGCTGTCCCGCAGCGGATTGTGCATGGTCCGCGTCGCTGAGACCCCGGTGCCCGGCGACGTGAGCAAGACGGGCACCGGAGCCTTCCCGGTGATCGCCTCGAGCGTCTGACCAGTCATCCGGTCCCTGCCGTTCGGCGACGCATCCCAGGGACGGTTCTCCAGCTGAATCCAGTATTCGAGCGTGGCCACTGCCAGTCCTCTTCTCCCCGGCGCCTGTGACGCACGTACCGCCGCGGAAGCGCCGACACCAAATCCGTCGCCAGCGGTACGCATACCAACTCACAATCTAGGAGCCATGCGTCGGGTGCGCGCGGCAGCGAGAGCAGCACACCGGACGGCAGGACAGCGGCCAGGCCCTGCCGCCAGCCGGTCCGGATCGCCTGGGCGACACATGGCTCACGCCACGCACACCGCCCCCGGCACCCGTCCCGAACAAGCCGCGCCCCCGGCGCCGGCTGCTGCTCACCCTGCTGCGGTCGCCGCCCACCTCACCAAAGCGGCCCGCTTCCGACCGGGGCGAAGAGAAGACAGGGTTGGGACACGGCGCTCGTTCTTCCGTTTCTTTCGTCCCACGGCATCCCGTGCAACCCAACTGGCGGGCGTAGCGTACGCGCCCTCCGCCGCACGCGCTCCTCGCGCACGGCGGAGGGTGGGAGGGTCAGGCGCGGTAGACGCGGACGAGCAGCTCCCGGGTGCGGGGCCCGTCGAACTCGGCCAGCCTGATGGTCTGCCACCGACCCAGGTACAGCTCGCCACCGATGATCGGGATGTGCAGCTCCGGATGGGTGGAGACCAGGGCACGGACGTGGGAGTGCCCGTTGTCACGCTCGCCGTGCAGCAGCCGTTCGTCGGGGGTGCGCGTCTTGTCGTGGGCGTAGTAGTGGTGGTCGGAGTGCGGGGCGACGCGCTCCAGGACACCCTTCAGGTCGGCGTCCAGTCCACTCTCGTTCTCGTTGGCGATCAGTCCGCAGGTGGTGTGGCCGCAGTAGATGTGCAGCGTGCCGTCGGTGACACCGGCGCCGGCGACCAGCAGGCGCAGCTCGCCCCGCCCGTCCGTTGCGGCCGCTCGTTCCATCCCGCTCGACCGCGCGCCGCACCGGCCGCACCCTGCACGGCCCCGCCGACGAAGACCAGACCGGGGCCACCCGCACGGAGGCCGCCACCGAGCCCGCCCACGCGGAGAACTCCGAACTCGGCGACCTCACCGGCCGCGCCCAACTCGGTGTCGTCGCGCAGACGGTAGAGGAAGGCCCGGCCGATCACCGGGGCCAGGTCCGGATCCCGGTCGTCGCCGAGTCCCTCCTCGGCGTCGGACGGTGCGAGGACGGAAACCTGTCACTGCTCAAGAGTGTCCTCGTCGTACGGGTCCGCCGGATGCGCATGGTGGTACACGACACGCAAGTAGGCCGGATCACCCGGCAGTTCAGCGGCCGACGCGTGATCGGGGTCGTCCGCCAAGGCTGCTGGGGGCGTACGACACTGCGTCGTTCAATCACCATGCGGCATGATCGGTCGTATGGACTCGACGCCTGTCACCCACAGCCGGAACTGCGGCCCCGCAGAGCACTCCGCGGAGCGGGCATGAAGCGCGGTGCCCGCATGCCCACGGTAAGCGTGTGGGTCGTCCGCAAGGGCAGAGCCCCAGTTCGGGCTTCGTTCCGCCCACTGCTCGGGGCGCAACGGCGCCAGGTACCGATGCCCGCGGACGCCGAACTGCTGGAGCACTTGAGCGGGTTGGCGGCCGGTCGCACCCGGCGGGCTCCCCATGTCGCCACCGGGCCCCAGGGCCTGCACTTCTGCCGACCGGAAACACCCGGGGCCGTCCCGGTGACAGGTTCCGTGGCCGGGTATGCCAAGACGTTCCATGATCTCGTACGGCGGGCCAACCGCATGCTCTCCCGCACCGGCACACCGGCCGGCGAACAAGAAGAGGAGACCGCAGCGAAGGCGAGGGCCATGCGCATCGGCAACGACCGCCGAGCTGCGGCCCTGCGGACGCCCGCACAGTCCCCACTGCCGGACTCGTCCAGTGTGCGGGCGCTCTCCGGCGGTCTCCCCGGCCAAGGCCGCCGATCTCACGGATAGACCACCGATCAGGCCGCCCCCCCCCCG
>NZ_JBHWEN010000001.1:475984-575216 GCF_042734215.1 Kitasatospora sp. NPDC059673
CCGGACTCGTCCAGTGTGCGGGCGCTCTCCGGCGGTCTCCCCGGCCAAGGCCGCCGATCTCACGGATAGACCACCGATCAGGCCGCCCCCCCCCCGCTACCTCGTCACGGATTGGGTGGCCGACCGGCCTGACCGTATGTCGTCGCGTCAGGAAGCCGTCCGAGGAACACCCGAGAGGACGGAGAGGGCCGGAGCCCGACCGTCCCGGGAGCGGTGCCCTGTTGGGGTGGTGGCACGAGTGAACGCAAGCCCTACCCAAGCGACTTGACGAACGAGCAGGGCTCGCCTACGGGATCCTGATACTGCACCGGCGCCTGGTTCGCGAGTACGAGCACCGCCCGTCCTCCTCCGCCTCCAGGTCTCGCCGACCGCCTCCCGACCCGCCCCTCCTCGCCCGGTCTGCCGAAGCACCCGGACCACCCGCGCATCCTCACCGTCCTCCACGAGGCGCCCGGCCCCCTCCGGGCCCGTGACGTCTGCGAAGCCCTCGACCACGAACTCCTGCCGAAGACCATCGAAGGCACCCGGGCCAAGCCGAAACGCCTCGTCAAGCTTGACGTCCTCACCGAGATCGACATCGGCTGCTTCACCACGAAGCAGTAGCCAACCGAACGCCGGCCACCGGAAGTCCCACCCCAAGCTCATCCCGAACCGGACATCAACTCACGAACCGCCCCCTCAGAGGTTGAACGTGGCGGTCACCGGCGAGTGGTCGGAGGGCTTGCCGTGCGGGGCGGCCGGCCGTGCGCCTGTCACACTCGGGAGCTTGCCGTTGCCCGTGGAGACCTTGTCGAACTTCGCGAGCAGCGAGTGGCTGATCAGGATGTGGTCGATGAGTTCCGGCTGACCCTCGAAGATCCGGGAGAAGCCTCCCTGTTCCAGGATGTGCGGGGCGAGGTTCCACAGCCGCTTCGCGTCACCCTGGTCGGGGTGGTCGAAGCCGCTGGTGCCGATCTGCGATCCGGGAGGCCCGTAGAGGATCTGGGTCGTGGCGGCCTCCCAGCCGTCGTTGAAGTCGCCCAGCACGATCACGTCTCGGTTGGTGCCGTCGCCCTGCAGCAGCTGATCGGCGAGGTCCCGCATCGTGACGGCCTCCGCTGCGCGGCGGAAGAGCGCGTACGCGGCGAACCGGGCCCGCAGGCCCTCGTCGTTGGTGCTGTGCTGGTTGCCCGGGAACGTGAGCAGTTTCGACTTCAGGTGACAGACTGCCACGTTCAGGCTCTGCCCCGGCGCCGGTTCGACGCGTACGGCCAGGCCGCCACGGCCCATCTCGCCGATCGTGCTGCCGTCGTCACCGACCTGCACCGCCCCGAGATGTGCCGGGAACGCCACGCGCTGCTGAACGTCCAGAAGCGGCCAGCGACTGAGGACACCGACCCGGATGCCCCGAACGTCGGGGTGGTCCGAGATGGCGGTGTGCCACGTACCCGGGAGCTTGGCCACCAGATCGTCCAGCGCCTCCTGGCTGCCGACCTCCTGCACACCGAGCAGATCCGGCGCGAGATCGCTGATCACCCCCGCGAGTGCATCGACCTTCGCGTCGTACGTCGCCTGATCCTTCGCGGCACATTTATTGGCGTCGGGTGCGGCGCCCGCCGGCAGCGGCCGGCAGAAGTTCTCCAGGTTCCACGTCCCGATGATGCTCACAAGCTGCTCCCGTCGTCGTTGGCCAGGCCGGCATCAGTCTTTGGGTCGCACCCGAACGGCGTCGAGAAGTCAGGCCGGACACGCCCGCACATTCACCCCCTCTCAGGAGTTCTCCGATGGACGGACAAGAAGCGCGCCGGGCACTTCTGCCGATCCGTCAGAACAGAGCGGCGCCAGGCGGCGCGGAGAACTGATCCGGAGGGACAGCTCCATGACCCGCTACTGGGTCGATCCCGACCAGCACGACCGCTACCTGGGGCCGGAGTCGTGTCCGCGGCGGCTCAGAGCGATGTGGCCGTCAGCGGCTGGTAGCCGGAGAGCTGTCCGGTGATCCGGACGGTGTAGACGTGCCCGGCCGGGTTCGCCGGCACCGTGAACGTACCGGCGCGTGCCTCGGCGATCGGGGCGCCGTTGTCGAGCCACTGGTACCGGTGGCAGGCGCCCGCGGTCCAGTTGGTCGGGACGGCGGTGAGGGTCTGCCCGGCACTCGGGGTGCCGCTGACGGTCGCGGTGCCCTGCTGGGTCGGCAGCGGTGTCGCGTTACTCCCGGACGGGTTCGTCAGCGTGACGGTGATCTGCGCGGTGCCGTTCACGGCTCCGGTCGCGTCCGCGTGGACGGTGAGGCCGCCCCCAGTGCAGGTCTCCGCGGCCCGGAGCGCGAACTGGCGCGGCGAGGTGGCCTGGATGATCGGCTGCAGGACCGGCTGGCTGTTCCCGCCCGACAGGACCTATGTCACACATCGTCACATCATGTGCAGTCGAAGCACGTTGGAACCGGAGCGACAGCATCCGGCCAGCCCGTGGGAGGTGGACCTCCTCCCGCCTCGTGGCACCCCGGAGCAGCCCCGAAAGACACAGCCACCTGCGGCGCGGCAACGCCCCACATGGGCCGGAGCCCGGCCGACGTCCCGGAACGGGCCCCGCCCTCCATCACCTGGTCTCCATGGGGATCCGGGTGGAGTCGGATCCGTTGGAGACGGCTTGTGCAGGATGTTCCCGACCTACGGCGGAGGTCGCCCGGGAAGCGGAGTGAGCACGGCCTGTTTTCACAGTCACACACAGCGTGATCCCGTTCTAGACTCCGTGGCCGTTGCCAGCAGCCACCGATCGGAAGGAACCGTCGTGAGTGCTCCCACCGACTCGAACGTGCCGGCCGTCGCCGAGGACGCCTACGTCTTCGGCTATCCCCTGGTCCTGATGGACCTCACCCGGCAGGTCATGACGAACGCCACCACGGCGACCAGCTTCCAGGCGCCGACCAACCAGTTCTGTCTCTCGCCGCTGCCCACGCCCGACAACAAAGCCGTCGTGCGCCCGAACGTGGACACCCTGTATGCCACCGCCTGGCTCGACCTCGGCCCCGAGCCCATGGTGCTGTCCGTGCCGCCGATGACCGACCGCTACTGGCTCATGCAGATCCTCGACAACTGGACCAACACCACGCACGACCCCAGCAGCACCAACACCGCCGCCACGGACGTGCCCCTGGTGTACGTCATCACCGGCCCCGGCTGGACCGGCAGCGTGCCGAACGGGACCACGCAGCTGGCCATGCCCACCGACACCGCCTGGATCGCCGGCCGCATCGAGGTCCACGACGACGCCGACCAGGCCAACGCCCAGGACCTGCAGAAGCAGCTCGGCCTCGTCCCGCTCAGCGACTGGAACAGCGGCTCCTACACGCCGCCCGACGGCGTCTTCGACCCCTCCATCGACATGGTCACCGCGACCGACCAGCAGATCGCCGCCCTCCGCGGCCGGGACTTCTTCAACCGCCTGTGCGGCCTGCTCGCCGTCAACCCGACCACCCCCGACGACGCCGCCGCCATGGCCGAGTTCGCCACCGTCGGCATCGTCCCCGGCGGCAACGTCTACGCCCTCTCCGACGCGGACCTGGACGCCGCAGCCGCCGCCGGCCAAGCCCGCATCCAGGGCCACACCGGCCCCGACCCCGTCAACGGCTGGAGGTTCGCCACCACCGACATCGGCGCCTACGGCACCGCCAAGTCCGTCGCCAACGCCGTCGAGTACGCCCAGCGCCTCGCCCTGTACCCCTACAACCCGGACGGCAGCACCACCCCCACCGTCTGGACCGACGTCCTCGACCAGCCGTACAACGCCGCCATCCGCTACGACACCACCTTCTTCGGCACCCTCAACACCATGGTCCAGGCCGAACCCTGGCTCGACCGCGACCGCGCCCTGATCGACCAGCTCGCCTCCCTCGGCATGAAGCAGGGCACCCCGTACGCCCCCGACGCCGACACCACCCAGATCCTCGCCACCGCCGTCGCCGACGCCCACACCGGCTCGACAACCGCTACCGGGCCATCTTCGACACCCCCTACTGGGACGGCACCCACTGGGCCACACCGGCCCTGCAGGACCTGGTCGACAGCACCGCCGCCGGCTTCACCATCCCCGACGCCTACCCCGTCGACGACCGCGGCGTCACCTACACCTTCGGCTTCTTCTCCACCCGCCACCTCGGCACCGGCCAGTCCTACCTGATGGCCATCGACGACGCCGACGGCAACCCCTTCGACGGGCAAGGCAGCTATCGCCTCACCGTCACCGCCGACGTCCCGGTCAGCCAGTACTGGTCGGTGACCGTCTACGACCGCGGCACCCACACCTTCATCCAGGGCTCCGACCGACTCAGCCGCTCCTCCCTGGACCCCGACCTCACCGTCAACCCGGACGGCACCGTCGACCTCTACTTCGGCCCCCAGGCACCCGCCGGACACGAGACCAACTGGATCCCCACTCACTCCACCGACTTCGAAGTCATGCTCCGCCTCTACGGCCCGACCTCCGCCTTCTCCGACAAGACCTGGACCCTGCCCGACATCCAGCTCCTGCCCTGAGGCTCCCGTCCGTCCCCGGCCGTCCCGACCGGGCCGGCCGGGGTGCCGATTCACCGCTGCCGTCCGTGGGAGCGGCGTCCCTCCGTCTCCCGGTGATCCTGTTCGCACCGCCGCGCCCGGCACGCGGTACCGTCCGACCTCGACAAGGTCGACGCGCTGCAACGGCGGGTCACTTCCCGCACTGTCGCCGCCTGTCGGGTCGATCGTCGTTGGACACTTCGGTGATCCAGCGACAAAAGGACAACGGGTGAGCAGGGCAGGCCGCGCCGGACGCTGGCGGCCACGGTGGAGTGGATGCCGGCGCACCTGCCGATCACGACCGCAGTCCGCCTTCCCTTTGCCACTTCCCAAGGGAGAACCGCAGGTCAGAATGGGTCTTCCTCTGCCGGTGGTCGCTCGGTGGTCGCCGAAGCTGCACAGAATGGGAGGCAAGACCGACGCGCCCGACCCTTTCGAGGCGATCACCACGCGCAGCACACCCGTTCCCGAGCGGGGCCGTGTCCATCGGCGCTGCGGCCCCCACCCCGCTGCCCATCACCGCCATCGAGCGCCTGGACGAGCGGAACCAGGGGCGGGAATCGGAGCGCGACAGAAATCCGTGGAACGGGCACGTGCGAGCGGCCCCGAACCAGTTGCTCCGATTGGCACAGCGCTCGCCAGGCGGCTGAAAGGATTCGCCCCACGGAAATCCGGTCCATTCTTCCCTGTCGCGGTTTCGCCTCTCACACGATTGAGGGATTGAGGCCAGTAAAGTCCTCTTGCCCGTCCCCGCCGAATAAAATGCCAGAGAATCAAGGGGATTTCCGCGGGTTCCTTGCACACGGCTCAAGCTCACGCGAGCCTCGCTGAGCACCAGTTTCGGTGCGACTCACTCGGTGGCCCTGCCGCGCCGCTGCGCCTCTCCGAGAGGGCCACCCCTGGCTGCTGCGGCCCGGCAAGGGCATGCGGTGCAACGTGTCGTCCGACCGATCGTCGAAGGGAGGTGAAGCATGATCAAACAGCTCTGGGGGCCGGTGTTCGACCTGGTGGGCGACGGCGGCTTCAACGCCGCCACGTTCAGTTGGTTCACTCTCAAGGTCGGCAACCTCATCGAGATGGGCCTGGTCGTGCTGATCTTCGTTGCCGGCATGTTCATCAAGCTGCCCGGCGGCAAAACGGAGCCGCCGGAGGACGCGCGATGACCGGCCGGACCGTCATCTCCCGAGATGCAGCCGCCGGGAATGCCCGGTGAGCGGCGGCGGTGCCGCCCCGGGCGGCCGGGGACCGGACCCGACCACGAACACCACGGGTGCCGAAGGGTTCTCGTGGAAGCGTCCAAGCCCGTGGCTGCGGGCCTACCTGGTACGGAACCTCCCGCTGCGCAAGTTGCTGCCCGACCGGGAGCCGGCATTCGTCTCCTCGGTGCTCTACACCATGGGGGTGTTGACGCTCGCGGCACTCATCATCACGGTCGTCAGCGGCGTGATCATCGCACTGGGTGGGGTGTCGTTCTGGCACACAAACACCTTCGGCGCTTTTATGAACAGCATTCATTTCTGGGGTGTGCAGGCCATGTTCTTGTTCATGGCCGTCCACTTCATGACGAGCTTCTTCACCATGGGCTGGCGCGGCGGGCGCGGTTGGACGTGGATCACCGGTGTCCTCGCCTTCATTGTGAGCATCCTGACTGCTTTCACCGGCTTCTTGATGATGACGAACTGGGACAGCCAGTGGATCGGCCAGCAGGCCAAGGACGCGTTCAACGCACTCGGCATCGGTTCGATCTGGAACGTGATGAACGCAGGTCAGCAGTTCACCATGCACATGGTCGTCACCGTCGCCGTGCTGCTGTTCATCGTCCTGGTGCACATCGGCCTGATCCGACGCAGGGGCGTCGCGCCGCCACCTGGGGCGGAAGCACTGGAGGTCCCCGACGAGCCGGCCCGAACCGCGGTCCGGGGCTGAGGAGGCAAGGATGGCAGCACCCGCGCAGGAGCCGGGCACCACTCGCACCAAGCACCACGCGCTCGCCACCTGGCAAGGCCCCGAACGCCGCTTCGATCTCATCGCCGAGGGCACTGTCGCGGTGGTCGTCGTCGCCCTGCTGTGCGTACTTGCCGCAAGCCTGTGGGGTTCCCCGAACGGTGGTCTGACCTATCCCAAAGGCCCGACCTCCCCACCCGGGCAGGCGTTCAGCGCCAAGTACTGGGACACCAACGACCCCTCCGACCTGACCCAGACGGCGGTGCAGGAGCTGCTCGGTGGGAGCAAGACGGCCGGGTACGGCCCGCCGTTCAACACCACCTCCGGGGCATCGCAGGAGATCGCCGGGATCCGCCCGGCGGAGATCGCGAAATCGGTCTTCGGTCTGACCCTGCCGATCAACACCGCCGACGACTTCGTCCTGGCCCCGGTCTCCCGGCTCGCCGCACCCTTCGACCCCGCCGTCGCGGCGGCCGTCAGTCAGTACAAGGCCGCCGGCGGCGACCTCTCACCGGGCGCAGCGGCGACCCGGATCGCATCGCCTCAGCAGACGATCTGGCTCAACAATTACGCCAAGGCGCTGGCCGACCCGAGCGCGACGTTCACCCCCACCTCCGCCACGGTGGGCCCGGGCGACTACGGACCTGTCCCGGTGATCATCCAGGCGGAACAGCTGATCGCTCAGAACGGCAGCCTCGACGGCTATTTCCAGAGCAGTGATCAGCAGCTGAGCACCAACACCACGAAAGCGGCCATGTTCTTCGGTGACGGCAACCTCTGGGCCGACATCGCGACGGCGCAGGGCGTCGCGGGTGACCAGTGGGGCGTCATGAACGAACTGTGGAACTACCCCGGGCAGGTCTGGCTCTGGCTGTATGCCGGCATGTACCAGATTCCTGCGCTCAACCCTTCCGGAAACGCCAATCTCGACCTCGATGTCGGGCTGCTCATGATCTTGCTCGGCTTCCTGCTGCCGACGTTCGCGCCATGGATTCCGGGCATCAATCGCATTCCACGCTGGATCCCCCTCTACAAGATCATCTACCGGGACTACTACCGCAGCACCGGCGGTGGCCATCCACCCGCCGAGACGTCCGACGAGCCAGGTCCCGCCCCGTCGAGCCCCACGACATGACTGAGCCCGGATGGAGCCCCTGAACGACAATGCCACCAGCCCCCGCCGGAGCCGGGCGCCGGCTCGACGCCGGCGGGGGCCAGCCGGAGCCGGGCGACGGCTCGACGCCGGCCCGGGGCGAGTCTGGCGCACGTCCGACGCCTGTTGGCGTTCCGATGGTGCCGCTGATGAAGTGCAGCAGAGCCGTCTCCGCGGGGTCGGTGGCCGGACCGCGAAATCGCCGGACGGAGCGCGCGGCGCACCAGATTGACGGCGGGCGCGGCGGTCGTCCTGGATCCGCATCCGAGCGCCGTGGGCCGCTGGCAGGTGACCCGGGCCGGCGCCGTGAACTCCTGGCGGCCCGCCGCGAGCAGCCCGACGGAGCGAACTCCCAGTCGTCGCGGCGGCCTGACCAAACCGGCGAATCCACCCGGTCAGGCCGCGTCCTTACCTGCGGCTGAACGATCACCTCACGGGGATCGGAGGGACATCCGGATCTACTCCGCTATTTCCCGGGCCCTGCACGCGGTAGCGGCCACCGCCGATCGGCGGCGAATGACCGGCCCGAGTCCTGCGGGCCACATGGTCTCGTCCGACCCGATCACAGCGGGGAGCACGGCAGAATCCGTGAAACGCGTGCCCGAGGCCGCCTGCCAATCACCCAGATTGGCATCACTCAGGTTCGCACTGGTCAGCCTTCGGTTGACCTCCGTGACGGCGCGCACCTCCAGCGCGGACACCCGGGCGGCACCGAGCAGGCCCTGTCATCGTTCGGCGGCGTCAGCGGACGAAGATCCGGTGCGGGGTGTTCGTGGTGGTGGGCTGGTCGCGGTCCACGCGGACGCCCGAATAGGTCTTTGCCCCGTTGCGTACGCCGAAGCTGGCGGCCACGGCCAACAAGCCGGTCACGCCAAGCCGGCACCGGCGCCGCTGCCGCCGATGAGGCAAGCGATGACAACAAGGCCGATCCCCGCCACGAGCAGGAGCCAGCCGAGCGTGCTGCGGGTCCGCTGCTTCTGCGCGGCGGTCGGCTCGGATTCCAGCACGACCCTGATGGGAACGCGGCAGTCTCCGCACACTACGTCGAGAACCACGGACCCCGTTTCCGGGCGTCGGCTCGCGCCGAGCGGGAACAGGTGCCACTGCGACCGATAGGTCGTGCTGCGCAGCCCCTCGGTGCGGGTCATGCTCGTTCGGTGGCCCAGGCGAAACTGTGAGATCTCAGTAGGTACGCTCATGGATCTCGCTCCGTTCTCCCCGTGCACGGTCCCCCACAAGTCCGCGCGAGTCGCGATGCTAACAGGCGCGCATGTACACGCAGAGGCCACCGGGCAACGCCCAGGCGGCGAGCTCAGCCGCCGACTGGCGGACCAGCGGACATAGCACTTCGGCTGGTGATCCGGCGCCACACCGGGTCGACATGCTGGACGCGCTCGGGATGCTGTGGTCGATGCCGGACGCGCGGTTCGAGGCCGGCCTGGACTGGGCGCGGGTCTGGGCAAAGGGGCCCGGCAGGAGCCTGGCGGCCGTTGCGCAGCAGCCGGTCGCCCGACCCCTGGCGGCACACCCGGCTGCTCCACGCCGAGAAGTACCCCAACCCTTGACGCCCTCCAGGAGCCGGAACGCTGCGGTAGCTGCTGGCAGGGATCAACAAGGTTGAGGGGTGACACGGGAGCGGTTCACGCTCCCGCCGGGATGGCCGCCAGGGTCGCCCTCGCGACGTCCCGGGCCGACGCCTCGCAGTCGGGGTAGGTGTCGCGCTTCAGGTACACCCGGATCACCAGGTTGCCTGCGCGTACGTTGAGCTGGCATTTGGGGCCGGTGGTGGTGGCGTCGAGCCAGTCGGCCTGGTCGCCGAAGCCCAGGCCGGTCTCGGGCCGGTTGCCCGTCCCGCCGAAGTCCTGTTCGGCAGCCCGGGTGCCGTTCTGGGCGCGGGTCGAACGGTACATCTCCCAGGAGACGATGCCGCTCTCGTCCGGGACCGGATCGCCCTGGCTGAGGGGGGCCACGGGGAACCAGTGACACTCGGTCTTGGCGTGGTTCCCGATGTTCGTGTCCGATCCCTTGTCCGCCTGCAGCTGATCCTTCATCGGAATAACGGGCGCCATCTGCGCGCAGGTCGGCATCGTGTAGTAGGCGTCGGGCGGTTCGCTGCCGCTGCCTTTCTGGCTGGGCATCAGGTAGCCGCCGATGCCGAGTCCGGCCGCGAGCAGCCCGCCCACGACCCACCACCTGATATGGCGTGGGGCGCGGGGACGGGGCGGTGGGACGGGGAGGTCGGGCACAGTGCGCAGCGCGGTCGGCGGGGCGGCCGCGGTGGGCGGCGCCGGGTACTCGGCCCCGCCGCTCAGCAGATGCTCGGCGCGGGCCCGCTGCGCCGCCACCATGAGCTGCACGGCGGGTGGCCACGGCTCGGTCGATGGGGGCACCGGCCCGAGCAGGGCCAGTAGTTCGGCCGGCACGGGGCGGTCGGCCGGCTGCTTGGCCAGGCAGCGCGCGACGATCCCGTGCAGGGCCGGCGGCAGGGCGGTCAGGTCGGGTTCGGCGTGCACGACGTTGTAGAGCGTCTGCAGGACGGACGGGCCGGCGAACGGGCTGCGGCCGGTCGCCGCCAGCACCAGCACCGAGCCGAGCGAGAAGACGTCGCTTGCCGCGGTCAGCTCCCGGCCGTCCGCCTGCTCCGGCGACATGAACTGCGGAGAACCGATCACCCAGCCGGTGCCGGTGAGCTCGGTGGTCTCCCGCCCCTCCGCCGCGCGCGCGATGCCGAAGTCGATGACCCGGGCCCCGTCCTCGGCGAGCAGCACGTTTTCGGGCTTGAGGTCGCGGTGGACCAGGCCGGCCCGGTGGATCTCCGTCAGGGCCGTTGTCAGGCCGACCGCCAGCCGGTGCAGTGCCGGTCCCGGCAGTGCGCCGGCCTTCCCGACGGCTGCGGCGAGCGACGGGCCGGCCACGAACACGGAGGCCAGCCAGGGCTGTTCGGCGTCCGGGTCGGCGTCCAGCACCGCCGCCGTGTACGCCCCGGAGACCCGGCGGGATGCGGCCACCTCGCGCCGGAAGCGGGCCCGGAAGTCGGGCTCGGCCGCGTGCCGGGCGTGCACCAGCTTCACCGCTGCCGGGCGCCCGTCCGGTGTGACGCCGAGCAGCACCCGGCCCATGCCGCCCCGGCCCAGTTCGGCGAGCAGCACGTACGGTCCGGCCTGCCGGGGCAGTTGGTTCTCTCCGCTCACAGGGCCGCCACCGCCGCCAGGCCCTGGCGGGCCATGTCCTTGGCGAGGTTCTGGCAGACCGCCCCCGTCGGGTAGTGGACGCCCTTGACCATGATGAACATCTCCAGGTTGACGTCCCGAACGTACAGCTCGCAGTTGGCATCATCGGGGGTGGCATACCACATGCCCTCCTCGCCGACACCGAGGTTCGGGTCGCGCGGGGTCTTGGCGCCGAGGTACATGCCCTCGTAATGCTGCTTCGCGAGTTGGGCACCGGTGAGGCCCCCCGGTCGGGAGAGGAAGAGGTCCCAGTAGACCTCGACCTCGTCGCCCGCGCGGCTGTTCCAGACGCAGGAGTTCGCCGGATGCTGCTGCCCGTCCGGGCCGGGCTCCTGGCCCACGCCGTCACTGTTACCGCTGGGCATGCCGAAGTCGGCCGGAGCCTTGATGCTGCGGTCGGCCTGCGCGCAGGTGGGAACGGTCTTGGTGTACTTGTCGGCGACCTCGGCGAGCGGGGTGCTGCCGGGTGTCGGCACGGGGTCGGGGGCCACCGCCTGGTACACCTTTTCCGGGTCGGCTGTCAGCACCAGGGCCGCCACTGCGGCGAGCACCACGCAGGACGCGATGACGGGGACGAGCCAGCGGGGGCGGCGGCGCGGGGCGGGGGGCGGCGCGACGGGGGCGGTCATGGTGGGGGCGGTGGCCACAGAGGCGGTCACCGCCGGAGCAGGGGTGACCGGGGGCGCGGCCTGAGCGAGCCGGGCCGCGGTGCTTCTCTTCTCTTCGATCTGCGCGTACACGCTCGCCGGCCACGGGCGTCCGGTCGGGGCCAGCGGGCCGACCAGCTCCAGGAGCTGGCTGGACGTCGGCCGGTCGGCCGGCTCGTTCGCCAGGCACGGGTCGACGATCCGGCGCAGCCCGGCCGGTACCGCGGCGAGGTCGGGCACGCCGTGCGCGACGGCGTGCATCACGGCGAGCGGCGAGTCACCGGCGTACGGGCTACGGCCGGTGGCGGCTGTGACGAGTGTGACGCCGAGTGAGAAGACGTCGCTCGGCGGCCCCGGCTGCTCACCGCGCACCTGCTCGGGCGACATGAACGCGGGCGAGCCGATCACCGCTCCCGTGCGGGTGAGCACCGTCTGGTGGTCGGCGGCGCGAGCGATCCCGAAATCCACCACCCGGACGCCGTCGGCCGTCAGCAGGACGTTCGACGGCTTGAGATCCCGGTGCACGAGCCCGACCCGGTGCACCTCCGCCAGCGCCTGCGCGAGCCCGGCAGCGAGCAGGCGCACCGTCTGCTCGGGCAGCGCCCCGCCCGCCTCCAGCGCCTCGGCGAGGGTCGGCCCGGCGAGGAAGAGCGAGGCGAGCCAGGGGGTGGGCGCATCGGGGTCGGCGGCGATGACGGGTGCGGCGTACGCCCCGGAGACCCGGCGGGATGCGTCCACCTCCCGCCGGAAGCGAGAGCGGAACCCGGGGTCCTCCGCGAGGTCGGCGTGCACCCGCTTGATGGCGACGAGCCGCCCGTCCGGCGCCACCCCGAGCAGTACCTGCCCCATGCCGCCCTGTCCGAGCACCCCGGCCGTGCGGAACGGTCCGATGTGCGTCGGGTCGTGAGATGCCAGTGATTGCACGCCAGGTCCCCCTTGCCGTGAGTCTAATGCCTTGCCGGTTGGCCGCCTGCTCGATGAGTCCCGAGCAGGCGGCCAACTCCTTTCACGCAAGGCAAAGTTGATTCCAAACGATTGCTCGCGCGGCTCGCGCGACCTGACGGAGGCCCAGGTGCTACCTCGGCCAGAGATGTCCAACTCCGTTCACATGCGTCCACCGGCGGCCATAACAGCTGGTCCCAAAATGGCCCCAAGGCCCAGCAACGACCCCGGACACGCCGAGCAACAGCACTCCAACCACCACCTGCAGCATCCCGCACCCGCCGACGGGGCGGTTCGCCACCCGGGCCGAGGCCGCACGGGAGATGGCGGCGGTCCTGGACGGCGAGCTGCGCGGAGTGCACGAGAACCGCCGCACCACGGTCGCGAGCTTCCTGCGGGAGTGGCTGGTCCTGCAGAAAGTGCGGCTGCCGCACTGTGCCAGGCCCGCCAGAGCGAACACACCCCGCCGTGCTGGCGCGTCCTGCACCGCGTCACCTTCGTCAGCCGCAAACTCCCCGGAGTGATCCCCGCCGACGCACCCCGCTTCGGCCTGGAGAAGGCCATGCGCGCCGTGGACATCTCCAGCAGCTTCGAACTCGTCCGCCGCCTGGAGCCCTACGTCGACCCGGCCGCCCAGGACACCGGCGAACTCGCCCGCCAAGTCCGCGAAGCCATCACCCTCCACCTGCCCGAACTCACCGACCACACCGACCAGATCACCCGCTTCATGGCCGACTACTACAGCCTCGCACAGCCCCTCCCCGCACTGTCGCCGGCCACCCCGGCCGGCGGCAACCGGAAGGACAGTCAGGCACGCGGCCCGCCGCACCGCCACCGGGTCTGCCCGCGCAGGTGCCGCGTCGGAAGCGACTGCCGGTCCGGCCCGACACCGCGCTGCACCGGCACCGGAACCCGGCAGCCGACCGCGCACCCCACCGTGCCCCGGCCCTGCGCCCCGCCCCGCCTCGTCCCAGAGAATCCGGGCTTGTAGCGGACGTACTCCTCACCCGCGACTTCTTCGAAAGGGTCGCCCTGCCCGGAGCGAATCCCACGCCTCCGGCCTGCCGGGTCACCGGCGGCCCGGCCACCCAGGGTGTCCGGACCTGACTACCTGGCCCGCCAGGCATCACGCGCGGTCTCGACGGCGTCGACGGCGCGCAGCCATCGTCCTTCGATCCCCTCCAGTACGGTCAGCCGGATCCAGGTCCATCGGAACCACCAGGACAGCTGCCGGAACGGGATGAAGGTCAGAGCGTCCCTGATTGCCGTGTCCGCCACCCCGCCGAGTCCTTCCGCTCGCAGCGCCGCGTAGATGCCGGGAGTCAGACGGCCCGAAGTTCGGGCGAGGTCGCCTGCGGCCACGCAAGCCAGCTGCCGAACCTTGAACCGGTCGGCTCCCAGAGCACGCTCGACCCTCGCCGCGACAGCCTCGAAGTCGTCGCTCGCGAAGACCAGCTCGATCACCTCGGTCCCGGCGTCGGGGCCGCCCCGATCGAGGGCGGCATCGACCGCGGCAAACCTGGGATCGATCCCGCCCGAGGTCGGGTCCGGCATGGCCGGCGTGCCCTCCTCTGCTTCACTCATCAAGCCCTGCCCACTCCTCGCCGGCTGTCCTCGCGGGGTCCGGACCCGCTCCTTCCTGCATGGTGTCGCCTCGGACGGGCCGGTCAGGAGTGGGCGCCCCCACCCGGCTCGCCTTCGGCTTCGGTCGTGAGGGATCCGCCGTTCCGGATCCGGTGCGCCATCAGGCTGCGGAGGGCGCGAAGGTGGGGCGTCTCGCCGGGCAACGCAGAGATCGTTTCCCCGGTGCGGAGGACGACGCCGACCTCATGGTCGGCCGTGGTGACGTGGTGGATGTCCCGCCATGGGTACGCCGTACCGTCGACGGTCAACGCGGCGGCGCTCAGGGTGAATTGGCCGTAGGTGACCGACTCTCCCCGGTCGAGTCGCTCCTGGGTCCGCGGGACTTCGTAGGCCGCGAGCAGCTCGGCGAACCGGTCCACCTCCCGCTGCCCGAGGAATCCGAGCAGTTTGGTGCCGGCGGGGGAACGCAGCTCCAGGCAGCGGTGGTAGGAGGTTCGTGAACTGCTCCCGTGGCCACTGCTGCTCCTCAGGGCCTGCATGAACTCGAAGGGGACGACGTCCTGCCAGGAATGGGGTTCGCATCCCCGCTCGGAGGCGATGACCATGCCGGACTCGTACCCGTACACGATGGGCGCCCTGGCGGTGTCGCGTCTGTCGCGTCGGACCGTGAGCACCACGACGGCCACCGCCGCGACAAGGAGGACGACTCCCACCAGGCTCGGGGCCGACCCGAAGCCGGTGGCCGCCACCAGGGCGACCCCGAAAACGATGAGCAGGACCGCGCCCATGCACCCGCCGACGAAAACGGCACTGCCCGGCATCTTCTTCCTGGCGACGAACGAACCGAACCCCTCCGCTTCGGCCACGCTCCGTGCCTCCGGCGCATCCTGCTCCGGCTCAGGTGCGTAACCGTCGCGACCAAGCCGAGCGAGGTCCCGTTCACCGTCCACCAGCCCCCACGCCGCCCCCGCGGCCGTCAGCGCGGAGAGCACGATGCCGACCCACAGGAGCTTGTAGTCCTGGTCCGCCCTCCCCAGGTCTCCCGGGTGGGCCGGGTCGACCCGCAACGTCACGGGAAGAGACCCCCCGAAGTTGCCGTCGCCGAGGTACTCCCGCCCGTTCACGACGTAGGAGTAGTGGCACTTCTGCCCGTGCTTGCCGGAGTCCTCGCACTCCACCGTCAGGGCCTGGACACGAAGCGTCGCGGTGTCGTCGAGCTCACGGCCGTGGAACCAGACGCTGACGGTCAGCGCGAAGGCCACCGCCGCGACGCACAGCATCAGGACCCAGACGAAGGCGAGGACGGCGGTCGCCCGCCTCTTCACCTCGTCGGCCGGCACCTCGCATATGCGCCGGGGCCACGCCACGGCCACCGCGACGAGGCCGAGGCCCGTGATCAGCCAACCCGCTTTCCACTGCGGCGAGAACCACGTCCCCGACGCGGTGGTGAGAGCCCCGGCCACCACCACGCACACCGCGGCCACCGCCGCACCGCGCACCGGACCCGGCTCGGCTGACTTCCCCGTACTTCCCTGATCGGCCACAGGATCTCCAAGGTGAGTGCACATCGCCGGGCATTCGCGGGTGCCGCGAGCCGGGGTACCAATCTCAGGCGTTTCAGCGCGACCAGGCGCAACAGGTCAGATTCCCGGCGGCTCTCGACTTCTCCTCGACCGCTTCGCCGCTCACCCCAATGCCCCTCCGTCGTAAGGCAGTTGTGGCGGCCTGGCGCTCGGACAACAACGCGACTCGCCGTCACGGACACTACTGGAAGCCATGCCAATGGTGGAAGTGGTTCCAATACCAGGCGAGTGTGAAGTCGCCCCCGTGGCAGCGAAAGAGTCCTCCCGTAGGAGCCGTGCACACGGTTCGACCGGGCCCCACAGCCCGAGCAGTCGGCCCCGTCGACGGTCGACCGCGCCTCCACCCGCACCACGGAACCTGCCGGGCCCCGGAGCGTCGGCGCGCTGCCGAGGTCGCCGGTCTTCGGCTGGACCACGGAACGTAGCACACGCACCGTTTCGAAGATCGACACGACCTGCAAGCGATCACCGTCACACTCGATCCAGCCTCTCCCGATCTCCAAACGGCAAGGTCGGACGCCCAGTTGGTGTTCTCACCGCCCACACCATGGCACCGGGGACTACCCGACGGAGCATCTCGGGCGGGTGCGGGCACCCCCGGTACGGCTGGCGTCGTGGGCGGGTGCTTCCCGTCCGGGACGGCCGCCGGGCGCCGCGGTGTCAGCGTGCGAGCGGCTCGCGCGCGATACGTCCGTGCGGGCGGGGCGGGATCGCGTCCTCGATGAGGGTGCCCAGCTCCACGTCCTCGGGCTCGTAGAGCCAGGCGATGAGCCCTCCGAGCGCGAGCGCGAGGAGCCACTGTGCCGCTGTGCGCACCTCGTCCCGCGCTGCCGGTCCAACCGCTGCAAGGTCGCGCTCGATGCTGGAGAGGCTGTACTCGAGTCGTCCGGTCATCAGGGCGTGCGCGGGATGGGAGGGCGTGGTGGCCTCGCACATGAGCACGATCTCCGCGGCGGCCTGCCAGCGGGGGCGGGCCAGGAGCGCCGCGAGTCGGCTACCGGGGTCGGCTTCGTCCGGTGCGGGGGTCGTGAGCTCGGCGATGACCAGGTCGAGGAGGGCGCGCTTGGTCGGGGCGATGTGCACCAGCGCGGCCTTGGTCAGGCCGGCCCCGTCGGCCACGGCCTGCATCGAGGTGCCGTAGTAGCCATGGGCCGCGTAGAGGCGGGCCGCGCTCTCGAACGCCCTGACACGCGGCGCCGGTGCCGGCCGCGTGGCCGCCTCCTCGGTCGGCGGGGCGTCGGGCGGACGCACCGTGGGCGGGGGAGCGGCGGGGATCCCGTGCCTCGTCAAGTCGTCCTGGTAGGCGCCGAGCAGGCCGGGGATGTCGATCCGGCCGGGGAAGTACAAGGAGAGGATCTGCAGGCCGTCCCACGCTGCGCCGAGCCGCTGGGCGGCGAGCTTCACCGATCGTTCGTCGCCGCCGAGGCCGCCGAGCAGTCGGACGCCGAGCCGCTTGCTGATCCGGTGGCGGGTCCGCATGAGCTCGTGGCCCGGGTGCTCGGGGCTGGTCGCCTCGCCGATCAGGGCGGTGAAGAGCGGGATCCACCCGGCCTCGGCCTCGTTGCGCCGGGCCACCTCTGCCACGGAGAGGGGCCATTCCGCGCCGCCCGCGCCGTCCGCGAGCCAGCTCCCGTGCTTGCGGTCGAGCCGGTCGACGAGCGCGGTGAGGATCTCCTGCTTGGAGCCGAAGTGACGCAGCAGTGCCGGGTGGGAGATTCCCGAGGCGGCGGCGATGTCGCGCAGCGAGGTGGCCCGGTAGCCCGCTTGGATGAACAGCCCGTGGGAGGCGTCCAGGATGCGTTCGACGCGCTCGCGCCCGGTCCGGTAGCTGCCCCGCTTCATCGCCATCGCTCCAGTATCGCGCCTGTGTCACCTCTCCAATTAATACCGCCAGCATGGTAACTTTTCGAGCCGAGGGCGGACCTGTGACCGAAGGAGACCGGTATGACCGGCTTGCGCGAGGATTTCCTCTGGGGAGCTTCCACCTCGCCGCACCAGATCGAGGGCAACAACGTGAACGCGGACTGGTGGGCGACGGAGAACGCCCCCACCTCCCCGTTCCCCGACCGCAGCGGCGACGCGGTCGACAGCTACCACCGCTACGCCGAGGACATGAGGCTGCTGGCGGACGCCGGGCTGAACGCCTACCGCTTCGGCTTCGAGTGGGCACGGATCGAACCGGCGGACGGGCACTTCTCGCGGGCCGAGCGGGACCACTACCGCCGGATGGTCGACACCGCCCACGAGTTGGGCCTGGCACCGGTCGTCACGCTCCAGCACTTCACCCTGCCCCGGTGGTTCGCCGAGTCCGGCGGCTGGCGGCGCCCCGATGCGGCCGACCGGTTCGCCCGCTACATCGAGTTCGTCTCCACCGCGCTGCGGGACGTGGACTGGGTCTGCACGATCAACGAGCCCAACATGCTCGCCGTGTTCGCGAGCGTCCAGGAGGCCTGTCCGAGCGCCATGATGGGCCAGCAGGCCGGCGAGGCCGACACCGGCCAGGCCGGCGGGCAGGCGGCCACCGAACTGGCGACGGCGCTGGCCGCCGTCCGCCCCGACCAGGCGCTCGGCGACACCCTCGCCAAGGTGCACCGCCGCGCCGTCGAAGTGGTGCGCGCGACGACGAACGCGAAGGCCGGCTGGACGGTCGCGCAGCAGTCGTTCACCCCCACCCCGGGCAACGAGGAGGTCTTCGAGCGCGTCCACCACGACTGGGAGGGCTTCTACCGTCGCCTCCGTCCAGGCGCACGGCGTCGCCACCACCGCGAAGCACTACGTCGCCAACGACTCCGAGACCGACCGCTTCACCGTTGACGTCCACGCCGACGAGCGGACGCTGCGGGAGGTCTACCTGGCACCCTTCGAGCGGATGGTCGACGAGGGAGCCTGGCTGGTGATGTCCGCCTACAACACCGTCAACGGCGTGACGATGTCCGCCAACCCGCTGCTGCGCGACCCGCTGAAGGACGAGTGGGGCTTCGACGGCGTCGTCGTCTCCGACTGGGCGGCGGTGCGCGACACCGAGCCGTCGGCCGCCTCCGGCCAGGACCTCGTCATGCCCGGCCCGGAGGGGCCCTGGGGCGAGGCACTCGTCGAGGCCGTGACGGCCGGACGGGTCCCGCAGAGCGCGATCGACGAGAAGGTCGCCCGGCTGCTGCTGCTCGCCTCACGCGTCGGCGCCCTGGAGAGCGGCCCCGCGGCCACCCCGGTCGAGCCCTGGGACCGCACCGCCATTGCCGACCTGCTGCGCGAGGCCGCCGCCGACGGCATGGTGCTGGCCCGCAACGACGGCACCCTGCCGGTCGAGCCCCGGGACGGACTGACGGTCGGCGTGATCGGGCAGCACGCCCTGCGCGCCCGGGCCCAGGGCGGCGGCTCGGCGACCGTGTTCCCCTACCACGTCGTCACGCCAGTCGAAGGCCTGCGAGACGCCTACGGACAGGACGCCGTCACCTACGCACCCGGCCTGCCGCCGGCCGACGAACTGCACGCCTTCACCCGGGGCACGGTCACCGCTCCGGTCTCGGGCGCCGACGGGGTCCGCGTCCGGTATCTCGACCATGACGGCACCGCGTTCGATGAGGAGATCATTCCCTCCGGCCGCCTCGCCTGGCTCGGCGACCCGCGCCTGGCCATGGCCGACCGCATCGAGCTGACCACCCGCCTCGTCCCCGACCGCGACGGCCGGCACGACCTCGGCTTCGCCGGGGTCGGCGGCTTCACCTTCGAGATCGACGGCGAGACCGTCAGCGCCGAGTCGCTCGCCGCCCCCGGCGGCGACCCCGTCACCGCGATCCTCAACCCCCCGAACCGGGTGGTCTCCCGCGACCTGAACCACGGCCAGGCCGTCGAGCTGCGCCTGACCTACCGCCCGGAGCTCCCGGGCGGCTTCCCCGTCGCGATGGTCCAGCTCGGCTACAAGGACCTCTTCGGCGACCCGGCCGAGGAGCTCCGCCGGGCGGTCGAGGTGGCCGCCGCCAGCGACATCGCCGTCGTGGTCGTCGGCACCACCGAAACCCTGGAGTCGGAGGGCTTCGACCGGTCGGGCCTCGGCCTGCCCGAGGGCCAGGACGAGCTGGTGCGCCGCGTCGCCGCGGCCAACCCCGCACGGTCGTGGTCGTCAACTCCGGTGCCCCGGTGCTGATGCCCTGGCTCGACGAAGTGGCCGCCGTCGTCCTGTCCTGGTTCCCCGGCCAGGAGTTCGGCGCCGCGCTCGCCGACGTCCTCACCGGCGCCCGCGAGCCCGGCGGGCGGCTGCCCACCACCTGGCCCGCCCGCGAGGAGGACGTCCCGGTGTGGACCGTCGAGCCCCGCGAGGGCCGGCTCGCCTACACCGAGGGCCTCCACCTCGGCTACCGCGCCTGGCTCAAGCGCGAGCAGGCCGGTGGCCGCGGACCGGCGCTGCCGTTCGGCTCCGGCCTCGGCTACACCACCTGGCGGATCGACCAGCCCACCGTCAGCACCGCCGGGGACCGCGTCGTCGTGCTGGCGGACGTCACCAACACCGGCGCCCGGCCTGGCAAGCAGGTCCTCCAGGCCTACCTGTCCCGCCCGGAATCGACCGTCGAGCGGCCGGTCGCCTGGCTCGCCGGCTTCACCGCCGTCCGCGCCCAGGCCGGCGAGCGCGTGCTCGCCCGCATCGAGATCGCCCCGCGGGCCTTCCAGCACTGGGACACCGACGCCCACGCCTGGACCACCGAACCCGGCACCTTCACCCTGCGCCTGGCCACCTCCGCCACCGACCCCGGCCACGCCCTCACGGTCACCCCTCCCACCGGGGCGTAATCCCGGCCCCCGCTCCCGGCCTCGCGTCTGCGCCCGGGAAGGGGTGCCCGCCGTGGAACCGAGGTCTTCTCCTTCATCGAGACCTTCTGTAACCGCAGGCGGCTGCGCAAGCACCCCGAGTGGGGCTACCTCACGCCACTCGAGACCCGCCAGCGGCATCGGGGCGGGTGCCGGGGTTCGGCGACGCGCAGGAGCCGGCCGTCTACGTGCAGGGCGGGGGTGGCGGACAGCACAGCGGTGGACGCGTCCAGGGCGGCGGCGGACAGCCCGGGGTGACGGCCAGGACGGCGCGGTCGAGGAGCTGTTCGACGCGCTGGCCCAGGCGCCGGTTGAAGACTCGCACCACCAGGCGCAGGTCCGGGTTGAGTCGGGCGGGCGCGCGGGCGGCGTGCAAGTTGGCCTGGTTGTCGTCGGAGGTCAGGGCGAGCGCGGCCGCGTGCTCGACGCCGGCCGCGGCCAGGGCCCTCTCGTCGGCCTGGCCCGCTTCGGTGACCTCGGCAGTGCGCTGCGGGTCGGCGGCGAGCGCGGCGATCCGCGGTCCGTGGCAGTGCTGGAGCAAGGGGACGAGTAGGACGACGTGCTGTCCGTAGCGGTCGGCGAGTTCGACCGCCAGGCGGTGGGTGAGCGCGTCGCCGCCGCACACCACCATGTGCCCGCCGGACTGCGACGGCGCGCCGGGGGGTGCGGGGACCGGGCAGCGGGACCGGGCGGTCGCGGTCCGTGGCACCGGGTGGGGTGCTCACCCGTGCGGTCTCCTCACTCGGCCGCCCCAGGTCTCCTCCCGAGCGCGATTCGTTGATGACCCGTCACATTGAGCGGGTGAGCAGAGGGCCGCTCCGTGCCGGCTCGCGCCCGACGAAGCCGGGCCGGACCGCAGGTACCCGCACCCGTGCAGATGACAGCCGAGAGCACGCTCTCCCCCGGGCACCGGTTCCAGCGTGCCGGTGTCCGTCCGCACACCTTCCTCGTTCCGATGGGCAGGCGTTGCTGCGCGATCAGCAGATTCTCGGTAGCTGCTCGCCAATGGGCAGGTCCATCACCCGGGTGGCGCCGAACGCGGTTCGAGCGACGACCATGCCGGGGTGGTCGGGGACGCATTCACCGATCACTGCCGCGCCGACGCCGAGCGGGTGCGCGCGCATCGCGTCGAGCACGGCGTCGGCGGTCCGGCGGGGCACGAAGGCGACCAGCTTGCCTTCGTTGGCGACGTACAGCGGGTCGAGGCCCAGCACCGCACAGGCGTTCGCCACCTGCGGCGGAATCGGCACCGACCGCTCGTTGACCACGACACCGACCCCGGCGGCCAGCGCGATTTCGTTGAGAGCGGCGGCGAGACCACCGCGGGTGGGATCGCGCAGGACGTGCAGGTCGGGGGTGACGGCGAGCATCGCCTCGACCAGGCCGCCGAGCGAGGCGCAGTCGCTCTCGATCTCGACTCCGAACTCCAGGCCCTCGCGCACGCTCATGATGGCCACGCCGTGCAAACCGATCTCCCCGCTGACGATCACCACGTCACCGGGAGCGGCCCGCTGCGGCCTGATGTCCACGCCGGCCGGGACCAGCCCGATGCCGGCCGTGTTGAGGTAGATGCCGTCGCCGTGACCGGCCTCGACCACCTTGGTGTCGCCGGTGGCGATCTCCACTCCGGCCGCCCGCGCGGCAGCGCCGATGGCTCGCGCGACCCGGTCGACGGCGGCCATCTCCACTCCCTCTTCAAGGATGAAGCCGCAGGACAGGTAGGCGGGCCGCGCGCCGCTCATCGCGAGGTCGTTGACTGTGCCGTTGACGGCGAGGTCCCCGATGCTGCCGCCGGGGAAGAACAGCGGCCGCACCACGTAAGAGTCGGTGGAGAAGGCGAGCCGCGCGCCGCCGAGTTCCAGTACGGCGGAGTCGCCGAGGCCGGCGAGGGCAGGGCCGCCGAACGCGGGGGCGAACAAGTTGGCCACCAGCTCGGCGGACATCGCCCCGCCGCCGCCGTGCCCCATCACCACCCGGGGGTGGTCGCGCAGCGGCAGCGGGCAGGACCACCCGGAGAAGTCGGGCGCCGAGGGCGGCCCGTCGGGCGCGGTGGTCGGCAGCGCGGTGAGGATCTCGATGTCAGCCAACGAAGCTCGCCTCCTGGGGAGTGGTCGGCGCGCCCAGTCGCCGGTAGAGGTAGTAGGCCGCGCACGCCCCTTCGCTGGACACCATGGTGGCGCCGAGCGGGGTGCGCGGGGTGCAGAGCGTGCCGAAGGCCTCGCACTCGTTCGGCTTGAGTTGCCCTTGCAGCACCTCGCCGGCCCGGCACTGCGCGGGCTCGCAGGTGGTGATCCCGGAGACGTCGAAGCGGTGCTCGGCGTCGTGGTCACGGTAGCGCGGAGAGAGCCGCCAGCCGCTCTGCGGGATCACTCCGATGCCGCGCCAGGCCCGGTCGGTCACCTCGAAGACGTCTTCCAGCATGGCCCGGGCCGCCGGGTTGCCCTCGGGGCGGACGGCCCGCGGGTAGGCGTTGTCGACGGTGTGCTCGCCGCGCTCCAACTGCCGTACGGTGCGCCGGATCCCTTCCAGGATGTCGAGCGGTTCGAAGCCGGTGACCACGATCGGCACCCGGTGGCGCTCGGCCAGCGCCGGGTACTCGTCGATGCCCATCACGCTGCACACGTGCCCGGCGGCCAGGAAGCCCTGCACCCGGCAGTCGGGCGAGGTCATGATGGCCTCGATGGCCGGAGGCACCCGGACGTGCGAGACCAGCATGCTGAAGTTGCGCACGCCCTGCTTCCGGGCCTGGTGGACGGCCATGGCGTTGGGCGGGGCCGTGGTCTCGAAGCCGATGCCGAAGAAGACCACCTCGCGGTCCGGGTTCTCCCGGGCGATCCGCAGCGCGTCGAGCGGCGAGTAGACCACCCGGACGTCGCCGCCCTCGCCGCGGACCCGGAACAGGTCGCGGTCGGTGCCGGGCACCCGCAGCATGTCACCGAAGGAGCAGAAGATCACCTCGGGCCGGGCTGCGATGGCCAGCGCTCGGTCGATCACCTCGAGCGGGGTGACGCACACCGGGCACCCCGGCCCATGGATCAACTCCACCCCCTCCGGCAGCAGTTGGTCGATGCCGTGCCGGATGATGGTGTGCGTCTGCCCGCCGCAGACCTCCATCAGCGCCCATGGCCGGGTGACCGCCGCGCGGATGTCGGCCAGCAGCCCGCCCGCCAACCCCGGGTTCTGGAACTCCTCCAGGTACCTCACTGCCGCTCCTCCGTCGCGCCCGTTCCTGCCGCCGCCTCCCATGGGTCGCCGAACTCCTCCTGCAGCAGGCCGAGTTCCGCGAAGAGGTCGAGGGTCTTCCGGGCCGACTCCTCGTCCAGCCGCTGCAACGCGAAACCGACGTGCACGATGGCGTACTCACCGACCTCGAGGTCGGGCAGGTACTCCAGGCACACGTCCTTGACCACCCCGCCGAAGTCGACGACCGCCATCCGCGTCCCGTCCCTTTCCGAGATCTCCATCACCCTGCCGGGCACCGCCAGGCACATCCCTGCTCTCCTCTCAACCCGCGCCCGGGCCGCCGGCCCGGGCGGCCACCATCAGCTGGCCGAGCGCCAGCCCGCCGTCGTTGGGGGGCACCCGGCGGTGCCGCAGCACGGTGAAGCCGTCCTCCCGCAGCCCGTGCGCGCAGGCCGACGAGAGCAGCGCGTTGGCGAACACGCCACCGGTCAGGGCGACCGTGTCCGTGCCCTGCTCATCGCGGGCGGCCCGGCACTGGGCGCGCACCAGCTCGGCCACCGCGGCATGGAACCGGGCGGCGACCAGGCCGCCGGACGCCCCTCGGGCGAGGTCTGCGACCACGGCGGCCAGCACCGGCTCGGACTCCCCGAGCAGCACGCTGCCGTCGCGCCGGAGCCCGAAGGCGTACCCCTCGGCGGGCCCGTGGGCCAGCGCTGCGGCCTCGAGCTCAATGGCCGCCTGCGCCTCGTACTCGGCCAGCTGACAGACACCGGCCAGCGCGGACACCGCGTCGAACAGCCGCCCCATGCTGGAGGTCGGCACGCAGTTCAACGACCGATCCAACTGGGTTTCGAGTACCGCCAGTTCGTCGCGCGGGCAGGCCCGGACCGGCGCCAGGTCGGCCGACCACGGAATGCCCGCCGCCCACAGGTGGGCGAGCGCCATCCGGTACGGCCGGACCACCGCGGCGTCGCCGCCGGGCAGCGGCACGTACGCCAGGTGTCCGAGCCGCCGGAAGCCGTCGTAGTCGGCGAGCAGCACCTCGCCGCCCCAGACGGCGCCGTCGTCGCCGTACCCGGTGCCGTCGAACGCGACCCCGATAACGGGCCGACTGCCGTCCAGCCCGTGTTCGGCCATGACGGAGGCGATGTGCGCGTGGTGGTGCTGTACCGGCTGCACGCGTGCGTCGCCGAAGGACCGCCGGGCGTGCCGGGCCGACCGGTAGTTGGGGTGCCGGTCCACCGCCAACACCTCGGGCTGGACTCCGGTGACGGCCTCCAGGTGCGCCGTCCCGCGGTCGAAGGCTTCCAGTGTGGCGAGGTCGTCCATGTCCCCGATGTGGCCGGACAGCCAGGCGTAGCCGTCGCGCGCCAGCGCGAAGGTGTTCTTGAGGTCCCCTCCGACGGCCAGCACCGGCCGGACCGGCACGGGAAGCGGCAGCGGCAGCGGCACGTGGCCGCGGGAGCGCCGGACCGGCAGCTGCCCCCCGTCGACCACCCGTACCACCGAGTCCTCGCACGGGACGTGGATGGTCCGGTCGTGCGTCAGCCAGCCGTCGACCAGAGGAGCCAGCCGGTCGAAGGCGTCCTGGTCGTCGGTGACGATCGGCTCGCCGGAGAGGTTGGCGCTGGTCATCACGAGCAGCCCCGGCCCGGGCGGCGCGAGCAGCAGGTGATGCAGCGGGGTGTACGGCAGCATCACGCCGAGGTCGGGGCTGCGGGGCGCAACGGCCTCCAGCGCCGCCACCGACCCCGGCGCCGAGACTTTCGGGCCCACGCGGCGGAGCAGCACGATCGGCCGGGCCGCACCGGTGAGCAGCTCCTCCTCCACCGGCCCCACCTGCACCAGCCCGGCGAGCTCGGCGAGGTCCCGGGCCATCAACGCGAACGGCTTGGAACCGCGCCGCTTGCGCCGGCGCAGCCGGGCGACGCTCGGCACGTTCAGCGCGTCGCACGCCAGGTGGTACCCGCCGATGCCCTTGACGGCCAGGATCGCGCCGCCCCGGAGCATCCGGCGGGCCCCGTCGAGGGCGTCCTCGCGGCGGGTCGTCCGGTCACCCGGTACGACGAGGGAGAGTTCGGGCCCGCAGGCGTGGCAGCAGACCGGCTGGGCGTGAAAGCGCCGGTCGGCGGGGTCGGTGTACTCCCGTGCGCAGTCCGGACACATCGGGAAGTCCGCCATGGTGGTGTTGGCGCGGTCGTACGGCAGACCGGTGACGATGGTGTGGCGCGGCCCGCAGTTGGTGCAGCTGATGAACGGGTGCCGGTGGCGGCGGCCGTGGGGGTCGGCCAGTTCGGCGAGGCAGTCCGCACAGGTGGCGGTGTCCGGCGGGACCAGGGAGCGCCGCAGGCCGTCGCCGCAGGACGGGGTGATGGCGAAGCCGGTCGCGCCGGTTGGCGGCAACGGCGCATGTTCGACTGCGTCGACGCGTGCCAGCGGCGGCGCGTCGCCGGCGACGCGCCTGCAGAACGAATCGAGCGCCTCGGTCTGCCCTTCGATCTCGGCGAGCACCCCTTCGCCGGTGTTGGTGACGGTCCCGGCAAGGCCGAGTTCGGCGGCCAGCGCGAAGACGAACGGCCGGAACCCGACGCCTTGGACGACCCCGCGCACAGCCACCCGCCGCCGCTCCAACCCGGCTGCCGGCGAAGCTTCCTGACCGACCTTCACAGGTGCTCCGCGGCAGCACCGTCGTGCGAGTGCGCATCCCCGTGGGAGTGCAGGTGCCCGGGCCCGTTCGCCGACGCTCCCGCCATCACCGGCCGGTGCACCTCCGCACCGTCCAGCACGGCGCACGCCCGGTCCAGCAACCCGCCCACGCCCTGCCCGGTCCGGGCCGAGGTGAACACCACCTCCACCCCCGGGTTGACCCGGGCGACGTTGGCCAGGAACGCCGTCTCGTCGAACTCCACCGCCGCAGCGAGGTCGGCTTTCGTCACCAGCACCAGGTTGGCCAGCCCGAACGCGGTGGGGTACTTGAGCGGCTTGTCCTCGCCCTCGGTGACCGAGGCGAGCGCCACCCGCAGCGTTTCGCCGAGGTCGTACGAGGCCGGGCAGACCAGATTGCCGACGTTCTCCACGAACAGCAGCCGGGTGCCGTAGGGCAGCCAGCCGGCCAGCTGCCCGGTGAGCATCTCGGACTCGAGGTGGCACAGCCCTTCGGTGAGCACCTGCTTCACCGGCACGCCCGAACGGGCCAGCCGCAGTGCGTCGTTCTCCGTCGCGAGGTCGGCGGTGAGGGCGGCGACGGCAATCCCGCGGTCCCGGGCCAGGCAGAGTTCGGCCTCGAGCAGCGCGGTCTTCCCGCTGCCGGGGCTGGAGAGCAGGTTCACCGCGACGGTGCCCTGGGCGGCGAGCCGGGCGCGCAGGGCGCGGGCACCGTCGTCGTTCCGGGCCAGGACCGCCTGCCGGAGTTCCACCGTACGACACATGGGAGTTCAGCCTTCCTGTCGGGCTCCGGCGCCCGCCGGGCGCTCGGCCCGTTCAACGCCGATGATCTGCAGCTCGCGGCCGGCCAGCAGTTCGACGCCGGAGCCGTCGCAGTTCGGGCAGCCGAGGTCGGGCGGCATACCGACGGACCATTCGGTTTCGCACCCGAGGCACCTCGCGCGGGCCGGCACCGTCTCGGTCTCCAGGACCGCGCCTTCCAGCAGCGTTCCGGCGCAGGTCAGTTCGAAGCAGAACTCGAGAGCCGAGGGCACCACGCCGGCCAGTTCGCCAACCTGCAGCCGCACCAGGACGACGGCCTCCATCCCGTGCTCGCGCGCCGCGGCGTCCACCTGTTCGACGACTGCCGCCGCGATCGACATCTCGTGCATGGGCCCCGTTCCCGCTGCTGGGAGGCAACAAGGCTTCATTGAAGAGCGCGGCGGCGGCAGCGGCTCGGAGCCGCACCACCGCCGCGCCGGGGGGCTACGCCGTTCGCAGCAATCCGCGGCTCACATCCGGCTGATCCTCACGTACCGCTTCACGTCGTCCAGGTTCTGCCAGATCACCGCCGCCACGGCCGTCACGACGGCCGCACAGAGCAGCTTCTTCACCATGCCGTTGTCTCTCTCTCCACTTGCAGGTCCGCCTTCGCGCCCGTCAGCTCCTCCGCGCCGACGATCCGCAGAACCACCCGGACCGCCTCCTCGACGGCGGCGGCAACCGGTGTGCTCAGGCCGATTCCCTCGTCCAGCGACTCCGGCTCGCAGCCCACCACGAGCACCCGCTCGGGCAGAGTGCCTCCGGTACCTGCGGCCAGGGTGCCGAGCAACGCGAGTACGGCGTCGGGTCCCATCCGGTGCCCGTCCAGGACGGGCACCTCGACCGGGCCGGCGTCCGGTTCGATCAGGTGGACAGTGCCCGGCCCGCCGCCTCGCGCGGTGGCGTCGACCAGCACCAGCAGCCGGTAGCCGTCCAGGGCCTGGTATGCGAGGTGGACGCCGCGCACGCCCACGTCGAGCAGTTCGACGTCGTCCGGCAGCGGGTGCTCCCTCAGCCGCCGGACGGTCTCCACCCCGAACCCGTCGTCGCCGAGGAGGATGTTGCCGACCCCGGCGACCAGGACGCGGCCCGTGCTCATGGCCCCTCCAACAGGGCGATCTCGTCGGGCTGGAAGTAGCGGAAGCGGCCCTGGGCCCGCCACAGGTCCGCGCCGGGGTCGTCCTCCACCGTCACGGCGAGGTGGACCGAGCCGTCCACGTCGTGCAGCACGGCCTCGACGAGGGCGGTCCGCCCGTCCAGGAACAGGTCCTGCGCGTCGGTGCGCCGCCGCCCGGGCCTGAGCACGACCCGGCTGCCCGCACCGACCTGCCGGCCGTTGACGACGACCCGGTCGTGTTCCGGGTCGGCCTCGGGGTCGTCGCCCGGATCCCACCACGGCCGGCCGGGCACGTTCCCGGTGATCTCGCGCAGGCCTCGGACGGCGCCGTGCAGGCGTTCCAGCACCTCCGGCGGCATCGAGTCGGCGAGGTCGATCACTGCGCCGGCCCGCTCGTCGGTACCGCGGGCCTCGCGCTTCTCACGGTCGGTCAGGGCGGCGGTCCGCAGTGCGAGAATCTCGTCGATCTCGGTCGCGTCGTAGAGCGCGCCGGGGCTCTCGGGGGCGATGCTCGGGTGGTCCTCCAGGATGATCGGCGAGGAGAGCAGCACCCGGCAGCGCCCGGGCGGCCCGGCGAGGACCGGCCAGGTGTGCTCGTTGCGGCACTGCGCGACCGCCTCCCTGGCCCACTCGGGCGGGTCGGTGACCGACAGGAAGGAGCCCCGATCGAGCCCCAGCAACAGGTGCGCCGAGACGAGCGAGTGCTGCAGCGCCGCCTCCCGCCCGGCTGCCGGCGCCGCCGTCCGGACGGTGGTGTTCTCCACCACGACGGTCAGCCGCTGGGCCGCGTACGGCCCCGGGACCGCGCAGGCCGTCAGCCTCAGCACGCCCTCGACCGACTCCCGTCGCCGGACCAGCCGTCCGATCAGCACGTCTTCCTCATGGAGGATTTCGATGTCCTCGCCGGCCAGGAGGTGGAACGGGTGCACTACCCCCTCGGCCGGCTCCGTGACCGGGAGCAGTAGCTCGATGCGCTCCTCGACGCCTTCGTCCCAGGGCACCATCACCCGGTCGGCGAGCTCCAACTCCTCGACCGGCTCGAACCCGCCGCCGGGCAGGGCGCGTTCGACGGTGCGGCGCTGAGCCCGCAGGAAGCGCAGTTCCACAGCCAGTCGGTCGCCGGGGCGCGGCTCCATCAGGCACTCGGTGCGCTGGTGGGAGTGCTCGCCGCTGTCCTCGCCCCAGCAGGGCGGGACGAGCACGCCGAACTGCCAGCGGAGCCGGTTCTTGGCGGCCGAGGCGCGGTAGGGGTACAGCACGTACCCCTCGAAGAGCACGGCGTCGGCGATCTGCCGGGCCTGCGCGAATCTGCTGTCGAACTCCTCGGTCAAGGCGGTCACCGGGCGGCGTCCTCGAGCTCGGTGGCGGTCAGCAGTTCCCGCACGGTGGCCTCCCAGGAGGGCAGGGCGCGGCGGGAACGGTAGGCGAGCAGCGCGTCCATCACGTCCTCGGGCAGCCGCAGCCAGCCGCAGCCGGGGAAGTGCCGGTCGATCGCCTCCCGCCACACCGCGACGGGCATCCGCACCGAGGCCTCCCGGTCCCACGGGACCGGGGTGACCTGGAACCCGCGGGGCCCGGCGAACGCGGTGCCCGAGAACAGAAGCAGCAACGGGACCTCCCCGCCGTCCAGCGCCCTGAGGTAGCGGGCGGACGCGACGTCCATGTCGTAGGTGCACGGCACGGGCAGGTCCACCTCGGTCTCGCCGGTGAACCCGGGGACCATCAGCGGCACCTGGGCGAGCTGGACCGGGTTGAGCGTCGTGCCCCAGCGGGAGCGCTCGCCGAACAGGTCGGCGAGCCGCTCGCCCTCCGCCTCGCCGTAGCCGCGGCGGGCGGGTTCGATGCGAAGCTGGCAGCGGAGCGCGAGGGCGTGCACCCGGGCGGCGGCGGGCGCGGTGATCCGCAGCCGGAAGACGAGCGTGGGCCCGGCGGCGTGCGGATCGGTCGTCACGCCGGTACAGGCGAAGCCGAGTTCGGTCATCGGGAGACCTCCGCCGCCAGCGGCCTGACGCGCTCGTCGAGCCGGGCGAAGAAGGCGTCGAGTTCGGCCCGGGCCTCGGCGCCGCCGTCGAACCCCCGCCAGCAGCGCCGCAGCCGGCCGACCAGTTCGTAGCAGGTGTCGATGGGCACCAGGTGGCACTGGACGCCGTCGTCGGTGTGCCGCAGCAGCAGCGCCTCGACGTCCGGCTCCAGGACGGCGGCGAGCCGGCTGCCGTCGAGGGCGCTCTGCCAGGCGGCCTCGTCCGGCTCGCTCTCGGTGGCACCGGCCGGGCCGGGGTAGAACACCACCAGTCGGTCCTGCCTGGCGTTGCGGAAGAGGAAGGCGGTCCCGACCGGGATGCCGAGCGCCGCCCAGGCGTCCTCGCCGATCCGGTGGTCCGGGTCGATCAGGTGGCGGTCGGGGACACTGCGGTAACGGCCGCCGGCCGCGCCCGGCTGCTGGAAGAGCAGCCCGCACGCGGTGCAGACGCAGGTCAGGGCCTGTTCCTCGGTGTCCACCAGGTGCCGGTGCTGCTGCGGAACGCGCTGGCCGCAGAAGGTGCAGCGCTCGGGCTGCGGAGGGGCCGGTTCGCGCAGCCGGCGCAGCAAGGCAGTGCCGAGCCTGTCGAGTCGACGGATGCTCACCGTGCCTCCGCCGGGCTGGGCGGGCGGGCGGAGATCTGCAGCAACTGCGGGGCCTGTTCCAGCTCAAGCGCCGTCACCTCGGGTGCGTGGCAGGCGAGAACGGTCTCGATCTCCTGCTCGGAGCAGCCGCAGCCTCCTCGGGTGCGGCGGAGCCGGGCGGTGCCGGTGGCAGGTTCGTAGCCGGACAGTTCGATCGGCTCGGCGAGGGTGGCGAGCGCCCGGCGGATACGGGCGGTGGCGTCCTCGGGGTGCAGGTCGTGCAGGACGAGCAGTCCGGCCACCACCGGGTCGTCCAGCAGCCGCTCCAGCGCGGGCGGCGGCACCGCCCGGACCAGGCGGGTGAGGCCGTCGCCGTACATCTCCATCAGCTCGCGCACCAAGTGCTCGCCGGTCTCCTGCGCGCCGTACGCGGCGAGCCGGTCCAGCGCTTCCTGGACCCGTTGCCCGGTCTGCTCCGCCGTCATGCGAGCCCGCTCAGGCCGGTGGGCACGTGCATCTGCTGCACGGTCCTGCCGCCGCCCACGTACATGTGGACGCCGCAGGGCAGGCAGGGGTCGAAGCTGCGGACGGCCCGCATGATGTCGATGCCCTTGAAGTCGTCCGGGGAGTTCTCCTCGAAGATCGGCGTGTTCTGCACCGCGTCCTCGTACGGGCCGGGCGTGCCGTAGCTGTCGCGGACGCTGGCGTTCCACGGGGTCGGCGGGTACGGGTGGTAGTTGGCGATCTTGCCGTCCCGGATCACCATGTGGTGCGAGAGCACACCGCGGACCGCCTCGGTGAAACCGCAGCCGATCGACTCGTCCGGTACCTCGAAGCGCTCCCAGGTCTGGCTGCGGCCGGCGCGGACCTCCGCCAGCGCCTTCTCGGCGAAGTGCAGGGCCGCGGCGGCAGCGTAGGCCTGGAAGTAGGTGCGGGCGCGGTTGCGCTCGATGGCGTTGCTCCACTGCGGGATCTTCCACTCGAAGGTGGTCTCCGGCTTGGTCATCGAGCGCGGCAGGTTGATCACCACGCTGTGGCCGGTGGCCTTGACGTAGCCGATGTCGACCAGCCCGGACAGCGCGGTGGACCAGAGCCGGGCGATCGGGCCGCCGCCGGTGTCGAGGGCCAGGTGATTCTTGCCGTCGAACCAGCGTGGGGACATCACCCAGCTGTACTTGTCGTCGAAGTTGCGCTTCTGCGGCTGCGGGATGGTGTGCTGGTTCCACGGGTGGCGCGGGTCGACCGGGTTGCCGAGCGGGTCGTGGGTGACGAACAGTTCCTTGCCCTGCCAGTCCTCGTAGTAGGAGCTGCCGAGCAGGATCCGGATGCCGAGGTTGATCTCGGTGAGGTCGTTGGTGACCAGTTTGCCGTCGACCACGATGCCGGGGGTGACGAACATCCGCCGGCCCCAGTCGGTCATGTTGCGGTAGGTGAAGTCGCAGTGGTCCGGGTCGTTGAGGCTGCCCCAGCAGCCGAGCAGGACGCGCCGCCGACCGACCTCCTCGTACCCGGGCAACGCCTGGTAGAAGAAGTCGAAGAGGTCGTCGTGGAGCGGCACGACCTTCTTCATGAACTCGACGTAGCGCATCAGCCGGGTCAGGTAGTCGGTGAACAGCTGGACGGTGGCCACTGTGCCGACTCCGCCCGGATAGAGCGTGGAGGGGTGCACGTGGCGCCCTTCCATCAGGCAGAACATCTCCCGGGTATAGCGGCTGACCTGCAGCGCCTCGCGGTAGAACTCACCCTCGATCGGGTTGAGCGAGCGCATGATGTCGGCGATGGTCTTGTAGCCGTGGTCGCCGGCGTGCGGCGCTTCCGTGCGCTCGGCCAACTCCAGCACGCCGGGGTTGGTCTCGCGAACCATCTTCTCGCAGTAGTCGACCCCGACCAGGTTCTCCTGGAAGATGTTGTGGTCGAACATGTACTCGGCGGCCTCGCCGAGGTTGATGATCCACTCACCGAGGTGCGGGGGCTTCACGCCGTACGCCATGTTCTGGGTGTAGACCGAACAGGTGGCGTGGTTGTCACCGCAGATGCCGCAGATCCGGCTGGTGATGAAGTGCGCGTCGCGCGGGTCCTTGCCGCGCATGAAGACGCTGTAGCCGCGGAAGACCGATGAGGTGCTGTAGCACTCCGCCACCCGCTTCTGCTTGAAGTCGATCTTCGTGTGGATGCCCAGGCTGCCCACGATCCGGGTGATCGGGTCCCAGGACATCTCCACCAGGCCGCTGCCGTCCCCGGCCGCCTTGGTCATCGGTGCCATCGTGTCTGTCGTGCCCTTCTGAAGGGGTGGGAGGAGCGGCGGGCGGGCCGCCACGCGGGGTGCGCAGCGGCCCGCCGGGTCACCACGGGGCGCGGTAGCCGGTCGTGAGCTTGCGGCCGGTGCGGCGCCACCTGGGTTCCTTGTCGAGGGTCTTGAGGGTGATCGCCCGCAGCCGCCGGATCACCGAGCCGTACGCGGAACTGGCCGCCGTGGAGACGGTCGAGCCGGGAGGCGGGTCCATGAACGGCATGAACTTGTCAGGAAATCCGGGCATCGTGCAGGCGATGCAGATGCCGCCGACGTTCGGGCAGCCGCCGACCCCGTTGATCCAACCGCGCTTGGGGACGTTGCACTTCACGACCGGGCCCCAGCAGCCGAGCCGCACCAGGCACTCCGGCGTGCCGTAGTCGGTGGCGAACTGTCCCTGTTCGTAGTAGCCGCCGCGGTCGCAGCCCTCGTGCACGGTGGCACCGAACAGCCAGGCGGGGCGCAGCTTGTCGTCCAGCGGGATCATCGGCGCCGAGCCGGCCAGCTGGTAGAGCAGGTACGTCAGGGTCTCGGCGAAGTTGTCGGGCTGGATCGGGCAGCCGGGCACGCAGACGATCGGCAGCCCCGCCTTGGACTTCCAGTCCCACCCGAGGTAGTCCGGCACACCCATCGCACCGGTCGGATTGCCCTCCATGGCGTGGATACCGCCGTACGTGGCACAGGTGCCGATCGCGACGACGCCGGTGGCCTTCGGAGCGAGCCGGTCCAGCCACTCACTGGTGGTGATCGGCTGACCGGTCGCCGGGTCGTCGCCGAAGCCGCACCAGTAACCCTCCTCCTTGATCTCCTCGTTGGGGATGGATCCCTCGACCACCAGGACGAACGGGTCGAGTTCGCCTCGGTCCGCCTTGAAGAACCACTCAACGAAGTTGTCGGCGCCCTGCGCCGGTCCGCACTCGAAGTCGATGAGCGGCCAGTGGACAGCGACCTTCGGCAGGCCCGGCAGGGCCCCCGTGACGATCTCCTCGATGCTCGGCTGCATGGCGGCCGTCAGAGAGACCGAGTCGCCGTCGCAGCTGAGCCCCGCGTTGATCCAGAGAATGTGCACCACGTCGGTGTCGGTGGCGCTCGTTGTTGCAGCACCCATGAGGATGCCTCCTCGGAGCCGGGAGAGCCGGACACAATGGCTCAGAACCGTCTTAACAGCGGTTGGCCCGGCACGCCGGTCCACACGGCCGTGCGGGACATCCGATGGACCGCGGACAGGTCCGCCGTTCGGCTCAACACACCGCCGCTCGGGGGCGAAGAACTGGCGGCGCATCACCGCCGGCTCCTCGGCACGGTACGCGGCCGGCGGCCGACTGCGTTCATCGACCTTCCGGACGGCCTTCTTCGCCGCGATCCGGCCCTCTTGCCCCATAGCCGAACCGGGGGTTCCCTTCATGGTGCTCATCGCCGCGTTCGGGGCCACGCTGCTCGTCGCGGTCCTGCTGTCGGGCCTGGCCGCTCGCACCATCCCCTCCACCTCGTCGCTGTTCCTCGCCGCGGGCGCTCTCAGCGGCGGCCTCGAACGCAGCCACTCGCCTGACGACTGACCACAAGGGGGGCGCCGACGATGGGAGAAGTTCCAGGCCCGCCAGTTCTCCGCCTTGATGGCGCCAACCTTCCGACCACCGACCTCCATCGCGAAGTTGATCTTCCCGAGGACGTTCTGCTGGACGATCTGGCCGACCTCCTGGCCGTCCGGCCGCTGCACGATCACCCGCGACTTGATGATCTTCGCCGGGCGGGTCAGCAGCAGCACCGGGGTGCCGTGCGCGTCACGGATCTCCAGCTTGTGGGTCAGGTACTGGTCGATGGAGGAGAGCAGCCGGAGCACCTTGCGCAGGCTGCTCTGGAAGACCTGGACCACCGAGCCCAGCGTGGCGCCCTGCTGGTCGAAGACCGCGTACTCCAGGACGGGCTCGGCGACGGTCCGCCGCGGGCAGCCGGGTGCCTGTCGACCACCCCGCTGTCCCGCAGGGTGAAAGTCACCGGGTTCGCCTGCGGCGACCGTCGCGATCGGCCGCGAGCCGCTGAGCTCGGAGGCAGACGCAAGCCATCGAATCAGGCCGTGACCTCGCCGTTCGCTCGGGCGCGTCGGGTCCGGTCAGGCGGCCGCGTTGTAGCGCTCAAGATGACGACTGAACTGCTGGAGATCCTCTTCCGCCCAATCCGCGAGGCGCTCCAGAAAGGCCAGGCGGCGGTACTCGTTGGCCTGCTCCCCGACCTTTCGGCCGGCAGTCGAGGGGCGCAGGATCCGGCCCCGACGGTCGTCGGGATCGGTCTCACGAACCACCAGCCCCAGCTTCTCGAGCGCGCCGACCTGCCGGCTGACGGTCGATTGGTCGAGCATGAAGTAGGTGGCGAGGTCCGTCGCCCGGCAGTCGCCGCGCTCGGTCATGACGTCGAGCATGCTGCAGGCGACCAGCGACATTCCGGGGTGCAGGCCCCCGGCGCGGCCGCGGGAACGCCGGGCGAAGGCCGTCAGCTCCCGCTGGATCGACTGCAGGGTCTCCTCGAAGGTTGGGGCACATTGTCTCATTGGTTGTATTTACCAACAGCACCTCGCCGCCAGGACGGACCGCCCGATCATGAAGACATCAGACGGGGCCGAATCGGCCCAGCCCACCGCCCCCACCACGCCGCACCGAACCGCTGGCACAGCATCGGGCACCTGGCCGTGCACCTGCTCACGCCGCTACTGATGTGCCTGGGCATGGCGCTCGCCTACCAGGGCGCCTTCCACCAGCCGGAGCCCCACCACCTGAAGGTCGCCGTGGTGGGCACCACCGCGCCGGACCAGGTGCTGGCGCAGACCCTCAAGGACCGGGCGGGCGACGCGCTCGACGTCACCACCCTGCCCGACCGGCAGAGCGCCGAGCAGCAGCTGCGCGACCGGGACCTCGTCGGCGCGTACGTCCCCGACGCCAACCGTCCGGAACTGCTCGTCGCCAAGGGCAACTCCGACACCTCCGCGATGGCCGCGGAGGCGGTGTTCCAGCCCGTCGCCGCGCACCAGGGCGTGCCGCTGGCCGTCACCGACGTGGCCCCGCTCGCGGCCGGCGACCCGACGGGGCAGGGGATCTTCTTCCTCCTGGTCGCCCTCAGCATCGGCTCCTACGCCAGCGTGCCGGTGATCGGCACGGCAGGCGCGGCCCTCGGCATCCGAGTGCGCGCACTGGTCGGGCTGGCGACCTCGCTCGTCGTCAGCGCGATCGGGATCGTCACCGCGGGACCCGTGTTCCACATCGTCGACCACCAGCAGGTCGCGATCTGGGCGCTCGGCTGGCTCTACTCGGCGGGCATCGTCGCCATCGGCACCGGCCTGCACGCCTTCCTCAAGCGGTGGACCACGCTGACCATGATGGTGCTGTTCGTGATGCTCAACTTCACCACCTCCGGCGGCATCTACCGTCCCGAGCTGCAGAACGGCTTCTTCGGCGCGCTGCACGGATTCTGGAACGGCGCCGGATTCATCGAAGGCGCGCGCAGCATCCTGTACTTCGACGGTGGCGCGGGCCTCGGCGGGCGGGTGCTCTCGCTCGCGCTGTGGCTCGTGGTCGGACTGGCGCTGCTCGTCGCCGCCGGTATCTACGAGCAGCGGCAGCGGACTGCCGCGGTGACGGGTCCGACGGCGGAGCCCAGGTCCGACGAGCTCACCGAGGACGAGCTGGAGGAACTGGAGGAGACCGTCGCGGTCTGACGCGAGCGCGCCACTGAATGCCCAAGGGACGGCGCATCCCTCCGCAAGACGGGCAACGAGTCCTTCTCGCTGACGGATCGACAGCAACCGAGTGGATTCCTCGACACCGGAGAATTCCCGGCGCGCAGCCCGCGGCACCCGCGGCACGGTCTCCTCACACCGACGCGTGCCGGCGTGCCGGGCGTTCGCGGGCTCACGGGTGCAGCTCGCCGAAGCCCTCGAACCGGAACTCCGGCGCGACCAGCGACTGTTCGGCCCAGATGACCTTGCCCCGGGCCGAGTACCTGGTCCCCCACCGTTCGGCCGTCTGCGCCACCAGGAACAGGCCCCGGCCGCCCTCGTCCGTGGTGGCTGCGTAGCGCAGGTGCGGGGCGGTGCTGCTGCCGTCCGAGACCTCGTGGACGAGGCTGCTGTCGCGCAGTATGCGGACCCGGACCGGCTCGGTGCCGTAGCGGATGGCGTTGGTGATCAGCTCGCTGAGGATCAGTTCGGCGGTGAAGGACAGGTCCTCCAGTCCCCACGCGGACAGTCGGTCGGCGCACTCCTTCCGGATGCGTGACACCGAGGCGAAATCGAACGGCACGTCCCAACTGGCCACCTGGTCGGCTTCGAGCAGCCGGGTGCGCGCGACCAGGAGCGCGATGTCGTCGGTGGGGCGCGACGGCACCAGCGCGTCGGACACGGCCTGGCAGATGTCGTCCGGGGAGTGCCGGACATCGGCGCCGGCCAGGGAGCGGCGCAGTGCCTCCAGTCCGGTTCCCAGGTCGCGGTCGCGGTTCTCGACCAGCCCGTCGGTGTAGAGCACCAGGGCGGTTCCGGGGGCCAGTCGCAGCCCGGTGGTTTCGAAGGGCAGTCCGCCCACGCCGAGCGGCGGCCCGGCCGGCAGGTCGACGAACTCGGCGCTGCCGTCGGGCTCCACCAGCACCGGCGGTGGATGTCCGGCCCGCGCCATGGTGCATTCGCCGGACGTCGGATCGTAGATCGCGTACAGACAGGTGGCGCCCGTGACGGCCGCCCGCTCGCCCTGGCCCCCGATGTCCCGCTCTCCCCCGGAGTTCTCCGCCGGGTCGAGGCGGGTGACCAGTTCGTCGAGGCGGGCGAGCAGTTCGTCCGGGGGCAGGTCGAGGGCGGAGAGGTTGAGGACGGCCGTGCGCAGGCGGCCCATGGTGGCGGCGGCGTGCAGGCCGTGGCCGACGACGTCCCCGACGACGAGCGCGACGCGGAAGCCGGGCAGCGGAACGACGTCGAACCAGTCCCCTCCCACCCCGTGCAACGCCGGCAGGTAGCGGTAGGCCGCCTCCAGGGCGCTCTGCTCGGGCAGTGCTCCGGGCAGCAGGCTGCGCTGCAACGCCTCGGCCATCGTGCGCTCACGGGTGTACCGGCGGGCGTTGTCGAGGCAGACCGCCGCGCGGGCGGCCAGCTCGTCGGCGAAGGAGAGGTCGTCCTCCTCGAACGGTGGCGACCCCGCCCGCCAGAAGTGGACCGTTCCCAGGGTCGTGCCACGTGCCCGAAGGGGTGCGCAGATCAGCGAGTGGACCCCGTACGAGAGCACTCGGTCGGCCGCCTCCTGGCCGGGCGCCCGCCAGGCGTCGGACCGGCGCAGGTCGGCGACGAGCGCGGCGCGCCCGGTCTCCAGCGCGGTCTCCTCCGGGGTGCCGGGGCACGGATCGAGCCGCGAGCCGACGGGGAGGAACGGCCCGTCCTCGCCGACGCCGCCGACCGCGACGCGGCGGATCCGCGGGCCCTGCGCGGTGCCGGGGTCCGGGGGCTCCTCACCGTTCAGCACGGCGTCGGCCAGCTCGACCGTGGCGAAGTGCGCGAAACCGGGAACGGTCACGTCGGCCAGCTCCTGCGCGGTCTGCACCACGTCCAGGGTGGTGCCGACCCGTAGCCCGGCGTCGTAGAGCAGTTGCAGTCTGGCCCGCGCGGTCTCGGCCTGCCCGGCCAGTGCGCGCAGTTCGGTGGTGTCGCGGACGGTCGCGACGCTGCCCGGCTCTCCGCCGAACGGTGCGGTGGGGCGGTTGTTGACGGCGAGCAGCCTGTCCCCGGCCCGGTGCACCTCGTCGGTGGCGGCCCGCCCGGACGCCAGCAGCTCGGCCAGCGCGGGATCGAGCCCGAGTTCGGAAGCGGCCCGCCCCTCCACGTCGGGCGGCAGTTCGAGCAACCGGTGGGCCTCGTCGTTGGCCAGCAGCACCTGTCCGTCCCCGCCGACGATCAGCACACCCTCGCGGACGGCGTGCAGCACCGCGTCGTGGTGCTCGTACATCCGCGTCATCTCGGCCGGGCCCAGGCCGTGCGTCTGGCGTCGCAGCCGCCGCCGGGCCAGCGCCGCCCCGCCCGTGCCGACCGCGAGCGCGGCCGCCGCACCGCCGATCAGGATCGGCAGCTGCCGGCCCACCGCGCTGCCCACGTGGGCGACGGTGATTCCGACCTGGACCACGCCGGCGACCGAGCCGTCCGGCCGGTGGACCGGCGCGCCGGACTCGACCACCCGCCCGACGGGCGTCCGGAAGCTGTCGGTGGTCGGCCCGGCGAGGGTGTGCTCGAACGGACCGATGACGTGTTTCCCGATCAGGTCGGGGCTCAGGGCCGTGTAGCGGATCCCGGCCGGGTTGGCGAACACCACGTAGTCGACGTTGCCCTCGTGCTCGACCTTGTCCGCCAACGGCTGCAGCACCGCGGTCGGATCGGGACCGTCCATCGCGCTCACCACGCCGGGGGCCCGCGACAGGGCGACGGCCACGGCCCGGGTGCGGCCCGCGGCCTCACCGGTGGCGGATCGCCGGGCCTGCAGCACGAGCGCCGTCAGCGCCACGCCGACCAGCAGCAGCACGACCACCAGCAGCACCACGAACACCTGCCCGGCAACGGTGCGCACCCGCAGCCGCGAGCGCACCCCGCTTCGGGCGGATCGCTGTCCGTCCGACCCGCCCGGTCCGGCACGCCGAGCGGCATTGCCGTCCGCTGCATTCATCCAGGCCATCCCCGCGCGTTCGGGTCCCAGCTCTCTCCACGCTGCCACCCCGCCCGATGTCGCGCACAGCGGGAGAAGGACCGGAGGTCCGACGAGGACCCCGACCGGGTCCGAGCCCAGGGTGCACGGCATCCTCGTCCCGGCCCGCGTACTGCGGGCCGCGCCACCGTGCGCGGACGCCCTCGACGACCCTCGGGGGCGACGCGGCAGTTCGCGCAGCCCGGGTGACCGGTCGATCGCCATCCGCACCGGTCCCGAGTCGCCCCGCCGGCGCCGCGCGCTGTCCCCGGCCGCGGCTGGTTCGTCATTGTCCGCTTATACGGCCCCGGGAGGCCTTCTTCGATCGCCAGTACACCCCGGCGACTTCGAGAAGCTCCCGGCGTCCGGCGTCCGACCGGAGTGCCGCACTCGGGCCGGGGACCCGGCCGGGTGGTGTTTCGAGCCGATCCGCGATCCCGGAACGGCGCTGCGCTACTGTCCGGAGCCGAAGAAACCTCGTGACCAGTACTCGCACCGGAGCTCCCCATGGCGACTGCCCGATTCGGTCTCGAAGCGGCCCCGGACGATGACGAGTTCGCCTTCCGGCTGGACGACGAGGAGAAGATCGGGCAGGCCCGGGCCATCCTCGCGGGTACCGAAAGCTCCAAGGTCCACGTCCAGGGCCGGGTCGTCGCGGAGACGGCGGACCACAACCCGGACTGGAACTTCCATCTGGACCCCGGCAGCATCACGTTCTTCCAGGAGGCGGACGCGGACTGCGACGCCTCGGCGCACTACGTCGCGACGCAGCTGGACGACATCGGCCAGGAGGGCTTCCTGCCGGACAACATCTGGGCGCCCGCACGCTCGAAGATCACCCGCGAGCTGGACGGCTGAGCACGCCCGCCACGCCGGTGCGACCTCGTGGTCTCGCTCCGAAGCCGGGTGGGTACGGGCGACTCCCACCGTCTGGCGATCGGCGAAGCGGCGGGCGTCCAGTTACGTCGTTACGTAGCGCAGGCGGGGCGGGAGCGCGCTTCGACCTCACTGCTTTCAGTGAATGCCGACGATGCGTCAGTTCCCTTCTCTGTGAGCCGACCATGATGCCGATCGGTATCCGTTCGCAGAGGAGGTGGTTCCGAAATGACCAGTGACCCGACTCCGTTGGTCACCGAAGCGACGCTCACCGACATTGCCAGCGCGGTACCACGTGCTGGCCTACTCGCCGCGCGGCATCGGCATCAAGGGCTGGCCGTCGACCTCCGAGGGCTTCGTCGACGTGGCCGGGCCCAACGACTGGGCCGACGGCACGTTCGTGATCGACTACGCGCAGCAGTTCTTCGAGCCCAGCAGGCTCGGGTTCCTCGGCGAGTCCTACGGCTCCGGGATCAGCCAGCTGGTCGCCGCGCACGACCCGACCGCCCGCGTCGCCGCCGTGGTCGCGCTGAGCACCTGGGGGAACCTCGCCACCAGCCTGTACAACAACGGCACCCGGCACCTGGAGGCCGTGCAGACGCTGATCGACTTCACCGGCGGCCCGCTGGAGGAGAAGTTCGACGAGGGGACGCAGCGAATCCTCGAGGACTTCCTGAGCGGCCGGAACCTCGACGAGCGGGTCGCGTGGGGCACCCAGCGTTCCCCGGAGGCGTACGTCGACCGGACGAACGCGCGGGGCATCCCGGGCGACCTCGACCAGGTTGGAGGCCTCCCCCGTGAGCAGTTCGATCGCCTCGGTCACCGAGGACGGCACCGGTATACCGGTGAACGAGTGAGTGATGTCCCGCACGGGACGGAAGGGGCCCTTCGCCAGCGGAGCGCACCAGGACCCGGCCAGCTGAAGGTGGTAGTCGATCAACCGCCTGCGAGCGCCGTCCCTGTCTGCCTCGCTGTCGTGTTCCGCGCACACGCGCACCGCATAGTCACGGACGAGGTCGTGGAAGTGGTAGCGGCCGGGCTTGTCCTGAAGCAGGAGGGCGTCGTCGAACAACGACTCGAGGATGTCCTGAGTCCGGTCAATCGGAAGGTCGGCAAGCACGGAGGCGGTTCGCGCGTCGAAGGCGGTCCCCGGGTGGAGGCTCAGCAGCCGGAAGAGTCGACTTCCGCCACCCGACAAGTGCCGGTACGACAGTGCGAGTGCGGCCGATACGCTCCGCTCCCCGAAGTCGAGGAACCTGGCTCGCCGCTCCTGGTCGTTGAGCTGCTCGATGAGGTACTGCACGGTCCAACTGGTGCGGTCGCGAAAGCGGGCGGCAGCGATCCGGATGGCCAGCGGCAGGCGGCCGCAGAGCTCGACGACCTCGGCGACTTCGTCCGGGTAGGGGGCCACGCGCCGGGCCCCGACGACACGGGTGAACAACGTGACCGCGTCGTCCAGCGGCATCAGGTCGAGGGACAGGGGTACGGCACCCTCCAGAGCCGACAGCCGGCGTCTGCTGGTGATGAGCACGAGCGGTCCGTTCGTACCGGGCAGCAGCGGCCGCACCTGCTGGACATCCACCGCGTTGTCGAGAAGGATCACCGCCCTCTTGCCGGCCATGGCACCGCGCCAGGCGACGGTCCTGCCCTCCAGGCCGGGGGGGATGAGCTCGTCGGGCAGACCGCACTGGCGCAACAGCATGCCGAGGGCGTCTCCCGGATCGAGTGGCTCCACGCCGGCGGCGAAGCCTCTCAGGTCGACGAAGTACTGCCCGTCCGGGTAGTCGGCCGAGACGGTGTGCGCGAATCGCACCGCGAGGGTGGTCTTGCCGATTCCGCCCATCCCGTTGATCGCCGAGATCACGAGGGACACCGAGTCGGACTGTCGGCCGTCCTCCATGAGCTGGAGCATCTCATCGTGACGCCCGGAGAACTCGCGCGGATCGTGCGGCAGGAACTGCCGCAAGGTCTCCCTCTCGGCAGTAGTGGTGTCCGACGCCCGCACAGGCGGCACCGGAACAGGCGACCACTTCGATGCAGATGTCTCCGCCACGGGAAGCCCGTGCAGGATGCGCTCGTGCAGAGCCTTGAGGTCGTCGCTCGGGTCGAGGCCAAAGCCCTCGGCCAACTGCTGCCGGCCTTCCTCGTAGACCTCCAGCGCGTCGGTCGTCCGCCCGGTCGAGTGAAGCGCAGTCATCAGGGTCGCCCGGAGCGACTCGCGCGACGGGTTCAATGCAACCAGTTCGACCAAGTCACCCGCCACGAGTGCTCCGTCGCCTCGCCGTACGCGCAGTTCCAGCAGCGACTCGATCGCCGAGAGGCGCTCCTCCTCCAACCGGGTGGCGACATTGCCGAAATAGTGCCCGTCGAGACCGGCCAGCGCCGCTCCGCGCCACAGCGCCCTCGCGCTCGTGAGCAACGAGATCGCCGTGGTCGTATCCCCTGACGCCACGGCTTCGTTGGCGCGCCCCACAGCGGACCGGTATCGGACAAGATCGATCAGGTTCTCGTCGAGGTCGATCCGGTAGCCGACCTGGCTTGTGACGATGTCCAGCTCCGGCACCTGCGCGACAATCCGACGCAACGCACCCACTGTGTTGTGGACCTGCTGGCGGGCCGATCGCGGGGCGACCTCCCACATGACATCGATCAGCCGGTCCGTCGGAACCATGGTGTTGGCGTTGAGCAGAAGCGTAGCCAGCAGACGGCATGAACGAAGGCCACCGATCGCCAGCAGCTCTCCCCCGGCTTCGACTTCCAACGGCCCCAACAGGCGAACGTCGAGCTCCATCCGATCCCCCCACATGTTCTTGTCCGCGCCGGTCGCGATGTCGACGACGTGTCCATCCAACCCGTACGACCACCTTGGTCCCACCCGGACCGCACGAAAGGTTCCGGCAACAGTGCAGCCGGAGGAGACTCCCAAGGTCAGCCGAACAGTAGTCGGGCAATAGCGGTGCTCAGTACGTTCGGCCACGTCCGGTGACGGACGCAACACCCGGAATGTGTACTACTTCAGATAGGGGAGATGTCGCATGCGTTTCGCAGCGATTGGCGCCGTCGTCGGTTTGGTCCTGATCGGAGCCGTATGGACCTCTACGGACAACTCTGCGCCGGTACGGCCCAACGCCACCTGTCAGTCGTGCGCGGTGTGACAGCACCCACATGGCACCGTCCGGCACGAAGCCGCCGCTGACTACGCACCGGGTCTGCCGGAGGGCATGCGCTGCTACGGCGCACACGCCCTGTCGCTGTGGTGTCGAATGACCGCGATCGTCCTGCTCACCGTCGCCGCGTCCGGATACCGACCCCGGTGGACGTGCGTGCCCCAGTGGTTCGTCACCTGGAGCCTGGCGGCCAGCATGACACTGCCCGACGGTGGCGACGAAGCCGCGCTCATCACAACCATGCTGCTCATACCGGTACTTCTGGGAGATCGCCGCGTCTGGCACTGGACCGGGCCGCAGGAACCCCTCGCTCCGGTGTGGGCCGGCAGCTCCTGTGCCGCCTGGTACGCCATTCGCTGCCAGATCGCGATCATCTACCTCGTCGCCGCCCTCTCGAAACTCTTCACGCCCCAGTGGCGGGACGGCACTGCGATGTATTCGGTCTTCGTCGACCCCAACTACGGTCTCCCGCTCGGGATCCGGCAGTTCCTCGGTCCAGTGATCGCCTCTGACGTGGTCGTCGGATCGCTCACTTGGGGTGTGCTCGCCATCGAGCTGGCCCTCGCCCTGTCCGCCCTGGCGCCGCGAAAGGCCCGTCGCGCGGCCGTCTGGCCAGCAGTCCTGCTCCACGGCGGAATCATCGCGACCATGGGCTTGTTCAGCTTCGGACTCACCATGATCGCGCTCGTACTCTCGCTGCGGATCGGCGACCGTGCATCGTCACTCACGCACCGGCGGACCGGCGCGCAGACAGTGGAAGCTCGTCCCGATGTTGTTCCCCGGCAGGCTCTGCGGCTTCCCGCACCCCGTTCCGACTCGTCCCCTCCGAACGACCCTACCGCCGACTTGGAGCTCCGTTGACCCTCGACATTCGACCACTGGATCCGCGAACCGCGTCCGAGCCGCTGCTGTCCGACTACCACCTGATGCGGGCGGCGGTCGTGGCGGAGGACTTTCCCGAAGACCCGCCGCTGACCTACGAAGGGGCAATCGGCCGCCTTCGCACACCTCCGGTCGAGGACGGCGTGTGCCGTTTCTGGACCGGCCACCTCGACGGAAGGGTGGCTGGCTCGGCCAGGGTGTCGCTGCCCGAGGACTCGAACAGCGGAATCGCCGGCGTCGAGGTCCACGTCCACCCGGAACTGCGCCGTCGCGGGATCGGCACCGCCCTCATCCGCACGGCACTGGCCGCGGTCCGGGAATCCGGGCGCGGCACCATACTCGGTGTTCCGATGAAGCCCGACTCGCCCGGCGCACACTGGGCGGCCCTGATGGGCTTCAGGGTGACCCACAGCACCGTGATGCAGGTTCTGCTCGTCGCCGAGGCCCCCCGGGCACTGTGGGACGTACCGGTCCCGGCCCGCTACCGCCTGGCTCACTGGAACGGCGCCACACCCGAGCAGTTCATCGACTCCTACGCGGTGGCCCGGCAAGCGATCCACGATGCCCCGTTGGGGGACACGAGTTACCGCGAAACGGTGTGGACCCCCGAACTGATCCGCGCCAACGACCGCGAACTCCTGGACGCGGGCGTGGAACAACGAGTCGTCATCGCCATCGACGACGCCGAGGACCGGGTCGCCGGCGTCCACGTCATCCACAACTACCCCCATCGCCGCGAGTTCGGCTACATCCACGACACCTCCGTCCTGGTCGGACACCGCGGCCACGGTCTCGGCCGAACCGTCAAGGCCGCCATGATGCGCTGGCTCGCCGACGAACGACCCGACGTGGAGCGCATCTTCACCACCACCGCCACCACGAACACCTTCATGATCGACATCAACCACTCGCTCGGCTACCGAACAGCCCGCACGATGAACTGGGTCGAGACCACGACAGCCGACCTTGCCAACCGGCTCGCCGCCTCCTCGCACAACCGCTGACACCTGACCGCCCCCCGGCCGACCGGCCACCACCGCGGCCTTCTCCCCTCGGAGACTTCCGCAACACGTTCCGACCCGACGATCTTTTGCACACAGAGGCGACGGCCCGCACCGCACGGTGCAGGCCGTCGCCTCTGTTGCAATCGACTTCTCTCGAAGAACTCGCCTTGCCCAGAAGCAAGTTCAGGAGGTGAGTGGAGAACCTGCCGCTACTTTCCCCCTACTGGCGGCCGGGTGCCCATGAGTATTCCTCGGGTATGGCACTGCCTCATGTTTGACACAGGGACGATTCCACCGGGAAGCGCTCTCGAATCGAGCCACTGCCCTGAAGGGGCGGCGCCGATTCCATGACTGGTGAAGAACCAAGGGGGGAACCAGGTGATCAGGCCATCGGCCGTCTCCAACGTGCTGTTCGTCGGGGGGAGGCGCACAGAGGCGATGGAAGCAGCGCACAGCGCGGGAATGACAATCGGCTACTTGGGCTCCAAGAGCGCCCTCTCCGAACGCCATCGGGAGCTGGCCGAGACCGTCCTCCTGGTTCCCGACGTCTCACCGGACCGAGTGGTACAGGCGGCAGTAGCCCTGCACGGTGTTCAGCCGTTCGACCTCGCGGTCACCATGAACGACACCTACCTGCAGGCGGTAGCCCAGATCAATCATGAACTGGGGCTCACCGCCAACCCGTTGGAGACCACCACAGCGGTCAACGACAAGGTGTTCATGCGCGAGCAGCTGCGCGGCGGTGAGGTCGGCCAGGTCGCCTTCGCTGAGGTGCGCAGCACGCAGGACCTCCTCGCGCTGGCCGGCGCCCTGGGCTTCCCGCTGATACTCAAGCCCTCCCGGGGCACCGGAAGCCAGCAGATCCACGCTGTGCACGACGAAGCCCGACTGCGGGAACTGGCCGAAGAGTTGGACTTCTCCGTCCCAGCCAAGGAGCCTTCGGCACCGTGGCTGGCGGAGGAGTTCCTGACCGGCCGCGAATTCAGCGTGGAGACGTTCAGCGCGGCCGGCGAGCACCATCTGCTGGCCGTGACCGAAAAGTTCAAGACGGCGACCTTCGTGGAGATCGGCCACCTGGTGCCGGCCCGGATCACCGCCGAGCAGCAGGACGTGATCGCCACCGAGGTACGGCGGCTGCTGACTGCGCTCGGCGTGCAGGAGGGCCCGGCCCACACCGAGATCGCCCTGAGAGTCGGCCTGTTCGCGGTCGAGGTCGCACCGTCCGCCGCTAAGGCCTGACGGCCACCAGCCTTCGCCTGGTGGCACCACCCGTATCCCCGCACATCGAACGGTGACCCACATGAACAACGGAGCCAAGCCCCTATTGCTGCTCATCGGCAGTGGGGCCCAGATCTGGCGCGAGTACATGCTGCGCGCCATGGCCACCCGGTACCGGCTGCACCTGCTGTCGCCGACGGCCCCCACTTGGGAGTCGCCCTACATCGCGGCGCACTCCGCGGTGAACACCCTGGACCCCGAAGCAATGGTCAGGATCGCCAAGGAGAGCCCAGAGGACTACGCCGGGGTGCTGACCTACGAGGAGACCCGCGTCGAGTCGGCCGCCGCAGTGGCCGCCGCCCTCGGGCTGCGGACAAGCCCGGTGGCGGCGGTGCATGCCTGCCGGGACAAGTTCGCCGGCCGGCAGGCGCTGAAGGCTGCTGGCGTCCCACAGGCCGAGTCGATCGCGGTCGCCGACTTCGAGGAGGCACGGCAAGCCGCCGAGCATCTCGGCTATCCCGTGGTGGTCAAGCCGCGGGCGCTGTCCGCAAGCAACGGCGTGTCGCTGGTGCGGGCCCCGCAGGACCTGGTCGAGGCGTACCGCGAGGCCACCGCCATCTGGTTCGACGAGGTCCCGACCTTCGACCGCCCAGTGCTGGTCGAGCAGTACCTCGACGGACCAGAGATCAGCGTGGACGCAGTCTGTCGGGACGGCCTGGTCACGATGCTCTTCGTGGCCCGGAAGCGAATCGGCTTCGCGCCGGGGTTCGAGGAGGTCGGCCACGTGGTCCGGGCGGACGACCCGCTGCTGGCCGACCCGATGCTGCTGCACGTCCTCCAGACCGCCCACACCGCCGTCGGCCTCACCGACACGGTGACCCACACTGAACTGCGGCTGACCGCGTCCGGCCCGCGGGTGGTGGAGATCAACGCGCGGGTCGGCGGCGACCGGATCCCCTACCTGGGAGGGCTCGCCACTGGTGTCGAGGTCGGGCTTGTCGCCGCCGACTTGGCAGCGGGCGCAGTCCCCAGGACCACGGCCTCCCGGCAGCAAGTGGCGGCCATCCGTTTCCTGTACCCCGAACACGACCTGACGGTGGAGTCCGTGGAGGTCGACCGGGACCGGCTGCCCGCCGAGATCCACGACGTACAGGTGCTCGCCGGGCCGGGCCGACAGCTCCGGCTGCCGCCGACCGACCACGTTCGCTGCCGGTACGCCCTGGTGGTGGCCGTCGCCGCCACCGAGCAGGAGTGCGAAGTGGCTCTCGACCGCGCCGCGACAGCGGTTGTCGTCCGTGGCATCCCGCTCACCTGAGCCGAATCCCAGCACCGCCGCGGCCGGACCAACGCTCGGCCGTGGCCATCGAACGAGACAAAGCACTGACACAACAGGGGGAACACGGTGTCGAAAATCATCGCCATCGTCTCGGGAGGCATGGACTCCGTCACGATGGCGCACCTGCTCAAGGGGCAGGGCCACGACCTGCACCTGCTCTCCGTCGACTACGGGCAACGCCACCGAGTTGTCCAGCACCGCCCACCATCAGGTAGCGTTCCCAGGCCGATCAGGGCGCGACCACCATGCGACCACCACCCTGCGACATGCACAAAAAGGCGCTCCCATCATTTCGATGGAAGCGCCTTCCGACCTGCGAGAACTCGCGGTCGGGACGACAGGATTTGAACCTGCGACCCCTTGACTCCCAGTCAAGTGCGCCTACTACCTTGCTGATTGGCCGCCTGCTCGACGGGTACCGAGTGGGCGGCCAACTCATCTACTGCACATAGGAGTTGATCCAGAAGGAGTGCTCATGCGGCTCGCGCGACCTGACGGAGGCCCAGGCGTTAGGTCGGTCAGAGATGTCCAGCTCCGTCCATATGCGTCCACCAGCGGCCATGACAGCTGGTCCCAAAATGGTCCCAAGGCCCAGCAGCGGCCGTGGACACGCCGAGTAACAGCACTCCAACCACTACTCGCCGCATACCGATGACGCAGCTCGAAACAGCAGCCTGCAAGGTCGCCTGCTGCAGGGCATCCGGGGTGGATCAGAACCGTCTACCCATCGACTACGTGCCGTGATCTTCCAAGCGGCGTGTCGTCCTGCGCGTGTCGCCGCCGGCCGACCAAGGCGCGCTTCGCGCCCTGGTCGCACGCTCTACCGACACGCCGAACGGGGTCGCGAACCTTGGTGACAGAGAGCACCGAGTGCGAGGAGGGGTCCATGGGACAGCGTCCACAGCGGGGCAGGGTGTACCGGCGGTGCGGCTGCTCGGACAGCAACGGAAAGCAACTCGGGCCGTGGTGCCCTCAGTTGGCCGGCGATGTGAAGCACGGGAAGTGGACGTACTGCGTCGACCTCGCCCCCGACGAGGGACAGCGCCGCACCCGCCGGCGGGGTGGGTTCGCTTCCCGGGCCGAGGCGGCGCGGGAGATGGCCGCAGTACTGGACGGCGAGCTGCGCGGAGTGTACGAGAATCGCCGCACCACGATTGCGAGCTTCCTCCGGGAGTGGCTGATCCTGCAGAAAGTGCGGTTGGCACCGAACACGTACGCGGGCTACCAGGCATGCGTGGAGCGCGACCTCATCCCGGCATTCGGCCACCACCGGCTCCTCGACCTGCGGCCCAAGCACATCGACGAGTGGATCACCGCCCAACTCGACGCCGGCCGGGGCAAAGTCACCGTCCACCGGGCCGCCTCCACCCTGCGCAACGCGCTCAACGCCGCCGTACGCTCCTGGCGCCTCCGCTACAACCCCGCCAAGCACTCCGTCCCGCCCAAGCCCCGTGCCGCGGAACGCACCTGCTGGACCCCCGACGAGGCCGCGGCGTTCCTGCGGCATGGTTCGGAGCAGTACGCGGATCAGCTGACCGATCTGTTCGAGGTCATGCTCGGCACCGGCATGCGCCGCGGCGAAGCCCTCGCCCTCCACTGGTCCGACGTCCACCTCATGGACCGCAAGCTCTACGTCCGCTGGACCCTCGCCGCTGTCAACAACGGCGAGTTGACGTTCGGCGAGCCCAAGACCGAGGCCAGCCGCGCCTGGATCAGCCTCTCCCCCAGAGTCACCGCCGCCCTCCACCGCCAAGCGGCCATCCAGATGGCAGCCCACCCCGACGGCCGCCTCGAAGGACTCGTCTTCTCGAAGCCAACCGGCGCTCCCCTACGGCCCCAGTGGGTCCTCAACCAACTCCGCAAGCGCACAACCGAGGCCGGCCTGCCCCGGATCGGTCTACACGACCTGCGCCACACCGCCGCCAGCATCATGATCGCCGAAGGCATCCCCCTCGCCATCGTCTCCAAGACCCTGCGCCGATCCACCCTCGCCACCACCATCAACCTCTACGGCCACCTCTTCAAGGACTCCGCAGACCAGGCCGTCGAGGCCCTTGTCCGGGCACTCGACCAAGCGGCCAACCAGCAGAACCTGTTTCGGGGTCGGGGTGGTGATGGCCTGCGAGCGGCGTAGCCGCCTGCGGCCCAGTAGATGCCGGCAACCTCGTCAGGGGGTCCGGTGGCCGTTCGCGAGACGGTGTCGGAGGTCGCGGATGATCTCCGTCCAGCGCCACGAGCCGGGACCGTCCCGGTACGGCTCGCCGATCGGGTGCCACTCGGCGAGTTTGTCAGCTGATTCGCGAGGCTCTCCCAGTTGGTCGCGTCCGTGGCGCCGCCGTCCCTTTCGAGCCTCTGCGCGACGGCGTGGAGGCGGTGTGCCGCACGGTAGTAGGAGACCTGGGAGTCGGTGAACCTGCGCACCGCGAAGCCATGGCACTTGCTGCACCAGTCGAACCCGTCGCGGGTGAGGAGGTCCGCAATGGTCAGTAGGTCGTCGTCAGCGGCGACACCGCGCTCCCCGGAGTACGAACAGAACGCCGAGTGGCCCCTGCGGTTCCAGCCCGGCTGGGCATCGGTCGTGTAGACCTGTACGCCGGCAAGGACGCCGAGCGGGATTCCGCTGCCGCCGTGCCGCCGGTCGGTGCCGGGCGTTTTAAACGGCCGCAGGTCGAGGTGACGGACGCTGGCCAGCAGACCGTGCCACACCGCGATCGGGACCGTGCGCCGTCGTCCTTCGCGGTCGCGGCTGTCATCGAGCGTTCGCAGGTCGGCGGCACCGCGTGCCATCGCCAGGCACCGCAGGCCGTACTCGACGTTCTCTCCGCGCCACGGCAGCCAGGCGGTGGCGCGGTCGCCGTCTGCCAACCCCAGGTCCGCACCGAACCGCGGATCGTGCGGGTCGTGGACGGGAGCGGGCCAGATGCGCTCGCCGTCCTCGGGCCGCGGTCCGATCTCACGGACCCACGCCTCGATGACGCTCGCAGGCAGATCCGACGCGCTCGCAACGACGGTCCCCTGCCACCCGGCGGCCAGCCGCTTCTCCACCGTGGTCAGCGGAAGCACTTCGGTCCCCATGCCAACCGAGAACACCAGGTACAGCTGGTCCTCGCCCACCGACACCGCGCGCAGTGCGCGCAAGTGGTCCGCAGCGAGCGGCTGCCGGTCGTAAACGGGGGCATCGTCAAAAATCCCGGGCCTGATGTGGTGCAAGGGCGCGCCGGCCTCGCCGCCGAGCGGAATCTCGGTGGCGGCAGTAACGGCTTCGCATTCGACGCGAGAGGAGCGGGAGGAGAGGAGCCGGTCGGCGACGAGTGCAGGGACCTTCAGGGTGAGGGTGCGCCGGCCCCAGTCTGCGGCGGTGAGACTGGTGACGAGCAGGTTCGGCGCGAGGGCGACGCCGGTCAGGGCAGCGGTGCCGAGCGCGGAGCCCGTGGTCATCACCGCGCGGGGGCCATAGTGGTCGAGCAGTCGTCCGATCGGTATGCCCGCAAGTGCGGAGGTGGAGCAGCCGCATGCACTGATCTTGATCCGCTGGCGGCGCGTACCGAGCCTGAACGCAGCTGATGACCGCCCGGGCGATCATCCGTGAGGCGCAGTCCGGGCGGGGTTCGTACTGAGCGTGGCTCCGAAAAGACAACGGCGTCTAACACTTCGCCACGCGCCTGCACCGGAGGCAGGGGTGCGGGGCGGGGCCATCCGCCGGCGACACGGAAGGAGCGGCACCCTCCGAAGCCGGACATGTCAGAATATTTGACGCAATCCATGAGCGTTTCAAGGTATTGCAATAAGTTTGCATTGGATATGCATTTCCGCCCGATCAGACACTTTTGAAAGGGCGCGAATTTCAAACATTACGGCGGCGTGAACCGGGTCACTTCGAAAAGGTTTGAGTACCGATTGCGCCCGGGCCGCCACTGCCCGTAAGTTCGTCCCGCACCGAATGTGGGGGGCGGGAATCCGGGGGGATCTCCGGTATTTCGCGCTGCCCTGTATCTGTTCAGCCATGCCCGCGGCCATGTCCGCGGGCCCATCGAAAGGCGGAAAGATGCACGTCAAGCGCATTGTCGCCGGGCTGGCCGTCGCGGCCATCTCCTTCGGCGTCCTGAGCAACGCGGCTGTGGCCATCGCGGCGCCGACCGGCTGCGACTCTGGCTACATCTGCCTGTACCGGGACGACGACTACAAGGGCGGCGGCTGGTTCCGCAACCAGCCCGGCAACCACTGGAACCTCAACGACGAGGGCTTCGGCGACGAGATGAACTCCTGGTACAACAACTCCGGGGTCGACGCGAAGTGGTTCGAGAACGTCAACCTGGGCGGGTACTCCCGCTGCATGAACTCCAACTCCAGCAACCACAGCCTGAGTCTGATGGACTACGATAACGCGAGTTCTGTCGCCATGTACACGGACCAGTACGCCTGCTGACGCACCATCAGAAGCGCGGGGGCCTCGACGCCGTCGAGGCCCCCGCCGCGTTGAAGGAGACTTGTGGCCATCGTGCACGCCGACGCAGTCGGCAAGGTTTTCACCATCGGGAGCGAGACGGTCCGGGCCGTGGACGGGGTGTCCCTGACGGTGGACAGAGGCGAGATGGTCGTCCTGGTCGGCGACAGCGGTTCGGGGAAGTCCACGCTGCTGAACATGATCGGGGGGCTCGACCGGCCTGACTCCGGAGCCCTCACCGTCCTCGACACCGACGTCCGCACCGCGTCCGACCGGGACCTCGCCCGGCTCCGGCTGGCCCGGGTCGGCGTCGTCTTCCAGGACTTCAACCTGGTCAAGGACCTCACCCTGGCGGAGAACGTCGCACTTCCGCTCGAAGGGATGGGGACGGCCCGCCGCGAGGCCAGGGACGCCGCGCACGCCGCGCTGGCCCGCGTCGGGCTGGAGAATCTGGGCGCCCGGTTCCCGGCCGAGGTGTCGGGAGGGCAGCAGCAGCGGGCCGCCATCGCCCGAGCCGTCGTCGGCGAGCGGGATCTCATCCTCGCCGACGAGCCGACCGGCTCGCTGGACAGCCGGACCGGCCGCGAGATCATGGAACTCCTCGCCGGTCTGCGAGCGGACGGAACCACGGTCATTCTCAGCACACACAATCCGGCCAACATGGATTACGGATCCCAGATCGTCGAGCTGAAAGACGGCCGCCGAATTTCCCGCGACCGGGCCGAGGAGAACGCCGAGTGCTGATCGACCGGACCAGGCTGACAGTCGCCGCGCGGGTCGTCCTCGGCCGAGGACGACGGCGCGTGATGATTCTCGCGCTTTTCATCGTGCCCGTATTCATGGCCGCAATTGTCGCCGGCTGCCTGCAGGCCACTACCCCCACGGCCGAGCAGCGCACCCGCGGGCAGATGGCCGCCGCGGACGCCACTCTCACCGGAGCCCCCCAGGCGAAGGAAGAAATCGAGACGCTCCTTCGCCGAAGTTCACCCGGTATCGCTGCCGCACCGGTCCTGGAGTCCCTGGAATTTCCCGTCCTCCTGAATCAGGAGACCATCGCCGTCCACTACCGCGAGACTGACTGGTCCGCGCCGGTCGTCGAGGACTGGGTCGAAGTCCGGCCGGGCGGATCCCTCCCGACCCGGCCCGGCCAGATCGCCGTCAGCGACAAGATCGCCTCCACCTACCACCTCGACATCGGCGACACCCTGCGCTACCGCTGGTCCGACGACGCGGCCACCGTCACCGGCATCGTGCGAGAACCCCTCGCCTACGGTGGCGGGCTCGTCCTCGCCGCCCCCGGCCAGAGCACGCACTGGCAGGACAGGACCCACGACCGGGAAATGCTCCTCACCGAGTCCTGGCTGCTCGCCGGCAGCCCCGGCGACCTGAACCGCCTCCAGGACACGGCCGTGAACACCGGCCTGCAGTTCAAGTCCCGCACCGCCGTCCTGGACGGCCGCTCCCTCATCGAGAAGGAACCCGGCGTCGTCCTGCTCCCCGGCCTGCTGCTCGTCTGCGTCGGCGCCGCAGCCGCCTTCGGCGTCCGGGTACGCCAACTCAAGCGCGAATTCTCCCTGCTGTCCGCCATCGGCCTCGACGCCGCCTGGATCCTCGGCGTGTGCCGCCTGGCCGGACTCATCGCCTCCCTGAGCGGCTCACTGGTCGGCTTCACCAGCGGCACGGTGCTGAGCACGGCCCTGCGCCCCGTCCTGCGCGACACCGTCCAGCACGACCTCTCTCCCATCGACATCCCCTGGGTGCGGGGCGTCGTCCTTGTCGTCCTCACCGCCGTCGCCGGCACCGCGGCCGTCTGGCTGCCCGCCCGCGCCGCGCTCACCGGGCCGGTCCAGCGGCAGCTCGCAGCCGCGCCCGACACCCGATCGAAGACCCGCGCGGCCCTGGCCAAGCGGATCGTCGCAGGATTCAGCATCGCGGCACTGTCCGCAGCGTTCGTCGTGTCCTCCCGCTCGGCGTCCTCCGTCATGGGCCTGCTCGGCTGCGCCGGCCTGTGCGCGGCGGCCCTGATGGTCATCCCCACGGTCCTGCGCGTGATCGCCACCGCGGCCCGCGACACCTCCGTCGCCGGCCGCGTCGCCATGCGCAGCCTCGCCCGGGAACCCCGGCGCCCCGTCGCCGCGGTGGCGATCGGGTTCTTCTCCGTATGCGTGGCCACCGCGACCCTGACGATCCTCACCAGTTCGGCCGCCGACGCCAAGGCCACCTACGTCGGCTCCCGGCACCTCGGCCAGATCGAGGTCGTCCTGCGCCACACCACGGACATCACACCCGTCCGCCAGGCCTTCGAGGACGCTGCCGCGCCCGCACCCGTCACCGAGGTCAAGGCGCTGATCGCCGCCCGCCCCGCCGCCACGACGGACCGGCTCGTCGCCCTCCCGTGGAATCTCGCCCCGGCAACCGACGTCGATCCGGAGGTCCACCCCAAGAGCATCCAGGCCATCGACACCCCGGACGAGTTCCGGGCACTGACCGGACGCGCCCCCACCGCCCGCGAACAGGACGTCCTGGACCGGGGCGGCGTCCTCGTGCTGGCCGCCCCCTACATCGTCCGCACCCAGGCCATGGTCCTCGCCTACGACGCCACGGGGCAGCCCAAACCCGTACGCATCGACAACGCCCAACTGTCCGACCCCGTCGACGCGGTGACGCTCAACCGGGCAGGCGCCCTCATGTCCAGCCGCACCGCCGCAAAGCTCGGAGCCACCGTCCAGACCCAGACCCTCATCGCCACCAGCCCGAACGAGATCACCTCGGCGACCGAGGACAGGACCAAAACCGCACTGGAACGCCTGGGCATCCCCGGCACCGACCTGCGGATCGAGCACGGGCCCAGCAGCCCGCCCCAGAACGTCTGGTACATCCTGCTCACCGCCGCCGGCGCCGCCGTCATCGCCTCACTCGCGATCGCCCTCTCCGCCTCCGCCCAGGAACTGCGCCCCGACCTGCGCCGCCTGCACGACATGGGCTTCCACCGCGCCGTCCAACGCAGGATCCTCGCCTACCAGTCCCTCATGATCGCCGCCCTCGCGACCGTCGCCGGCGCGGCGGCAGGACTCGTCCTGGCCGCCGCCCGCCTGTGGCCCTACAACGCCGCACTCACCGTCGACTGGACCACGCTGCTCACCGCGGTGGTCGGCGTCCTGGCGCTCAGCGTCCTGCTCGGGGCCATGCTCGCGCCGAAGGGGGAACAGCTCAGGGCCAGTGCTTGACGAGAGTGCTGCGGGGCCCGCGACGACCCGGGCCCGCAGACTCGCGAGCAGCCTGTGCCCTGCCCGCCGACGTCGGCACAGCGGTTCCCTCCCCGCGAGAACGGGAGAGGGAACCGTTGCGCGTGGTTCGGATCTTCCCGGCGGTTGCTTTTGGCCGCCGCTCTGGTCCTGCGGGATCTCGGTGTGTCCGAGGACCTGCTGGTGCAGGCGGTCGACGACTCCCGCTGGAAGGTGAGTTGAGCGGCCTGCCGGAACGCGGCTGCTGCCCGGGCTCCCCCACCGTCGGGAACCCGGACATCGTTGAGGCCTACCAGCCGTGCTGAAGGATGGTCCGCTCCTCGTCGAGGCGGGCACGCAGGAGGTCGTCGGCGTCGGGCAGGGGACGCCCCAGCCGTTCGCAGACAGCGCGGTGGATCGCGAGAGCGTCCTGGCCGCCGACCGCGGCCAGGACGACCGACCACAGCGGCCGGTCGGCTGGGGTCCCGCTTTCGGCGATCACCAGGACCTCAATTTTCGCCAGGTGGCCGAGCTGCCGCAGGCGCTTGATGCCGGTACGGTCTGCAAGGGACCCCCAGGTGCGGGTCTCCCCTTCCCGGCCCGCCTTCTTCAGCGCTCCGAGCAGCGGCTTGGCGAGTTCGGCATACTCGGCGGTCGCCTTCTGCGTCTCGCGCCACCGGGGCGCAGCCGGGGCGGCGCCCTTCCGCTGCTGGGCGGCCTCCAGCTCGGCCCGGACCTGCTCCTGGCGCTGGCGGAGCTCGGCCCGCTGCTGCTGGAGCGCTTCCTGCTGCTGGTGCTCGGCCAGGATCCGCTGTTGCCGCGCGGCCGCGAGGCGCTTCTCGGCTTCGGCGCGGTACTGGGCGGTCAGTTCGGCGACCAGTGCGCGGTCCTCCTCCGGGGTGCCGGGGTCCGAGGTCAGCTGCTGGGCTTCCTCCAGGAGCTGTCGGGACAGCGTGCCGGGCTTGGCCCGGCGCAGTTGGATCATCACCTCGGCGCGGCGGCGGGTTTGCAGGGTGAGGCGCCGTCGGCCGGCGGATAGGGCCTCGGTCAGGTGCCGGTGGTCTTCCAAGCTCTGGTCGTGGGTGAGCAGTTCCTCGATCGTGGTCAGGGTGGCGCGGAGCCGCTCCGGGCCGGCCCAGTTGAGGTTCCGGATGGCGGCTTGGGCCGCCTCGTGGTTGCGGGCGGCGGATGCTGCCGCGGTGTCGGAGCGGGTCACCGTGACGATCGAGCGCCGCTCAGTCGTGTGCTGCGGCGGCACGGGGACGTTGGTGGCGGACTGCTCGGTCTGGGTCGTCTCGGGGCGGGCGGCCGGGGCAAAGCCCTGCGGAGTGAGGATGAGGGTGCGCAGGTCGTTCCAGTCGGTCCGGGCGGGCCTCTGGGTGCCGATGATCAGCGGTCGGCGGCCGTCGCGCTCGCTCTCGTAGCGGATGCGGTGGACGTAGCCGCGGGCGGCGAGACGGTCGGTGGGGATCAGGACACCGGTGCCGAGGAGGAACTCGGTGACCTGGTCGTCGTCCCAGTCCACGGACTGTGTCCGATCGAGGTGGACCAGTAGGCGGCGTCCGTCGGCGAGGTCGAAGACGATCGCGGAGCCTCGGGGTTCGGGAAAGTCGAAGGTGACGGCAATGTCCTGCGACTTGAGCCAGGCCGCGAGGTCGGCCTTCATGAAGAGGTGGTCCGCGCTGTCCTTGCTGCGGGCCAGGCGCCCGCACTGGATGCCGTGCTCGTCTCCGGCCGAGCGGTAGTGCGCGAAGTGGCAGATCTTGTCATCGCAGCGGCGGGTCATCAGCTGGCGGCCGCAGCCGCCCGGGAGGTTCACGCCGCACCACCAGGTGGTGTCCTTGTTCTGCAGCCGGAAGAGATCCAGCTCCTTCGGGTCCTCCGGGCAGATCGCCGGCTCGTCGGAGTCCGGGGATCCGACAACCGCGGTCTGGATGAGGCGTCTGTCCATTCTGCTCCCAATGGGCCGAAAGGGTTACCTGGATCACATTGTGCTCCTGTCCGCTGACACGCCGGCCTTTCCGGGGGCGGATCAGCCGGCGGCCGACGGTCACACCCGCCCGCGCCGTGTTACCGGCATGGGAGCGAGCTGGCCGTCGCGTGTGCTGGAGCGCTGGGACTGCCTCGGTCGAGGCGGGGCAGCCTGAGCCGCCCCTTTTCCGCGGGGAATGCCGGCATGCGCACCGCATCGTTGAGATGATGCAATAGTTCTCAAATGCCATTCTCTGTAGGAGAGTTGATGCGCAAACGTTCGAAGAACCCGCTTCCCACCTTCGGCCAATTCCTCATGGCACCCCGCATGATGCGGCGCATCTCCCTCTGGATGCTCGATCACGACCTGACCTTCGAGGAGGCCCGAGCCTGGGAGGCGTCGCGGCGCCTGCTGAGGGTGCACCTCACCGACACCTACGGGCCGAAGTGGCACCGGAGCGGACCGGCCGAGCTGGTGGTGCTGGCTGGCCGGGCGGTGGACTTCGACCCAAAGCTCCTGCCGTACGGGGTGAAGGGGATCTACCACCCGGAGCCCCTCGCGGCGGTGCGCAGTCGCGAGCTCCGGTAGTAGGCGCGGCCGGGCTCGCTTCTATTTCGCCCATCATGACGCTTCTGTCGATGACGGTTCATCGTCCGGGGCCAGAAGGCTCTGCGCCACCCAGTCGGGAAGGGCCAGTGCAGTGGTCCGGGGCAGGTGCGCCTTGTGCCGGAGGAGCCGTTCTTGGAAGACGGCACGTGTCAGCCAGGCGAAGGTGTCATCGTCCAACAGGTCGGGGTGGCCGGCGGCGGCGTCAGCGAAGTGTTCCGGGTCTGTGAAGACTTCGAGGACCGAGGCGGGGAGGGTGCCGGCATCCGCGGCGCGGCCGATAGCGCGGCGGGTCACGGTTTCGAACCAGCCTGAGCCCCACCACTCGCCAACGGACTCGGTGTGGGAGCCGTGCATGGAGAGCATGCGCATGGTGGTCTCCGGGCCGAGCTCCTCGTCGACCCGTTGCCAGAGGTCGATCTCACGATGAATGGATGCGAGGATCGGCTCCCAGCCTTCTTCGAAGATGTCCCGCAGGGCTTGGCCGTCGGCGAGTCGGCGGGCGGGGGCTGTGAGGGCGAGCCGCACAGCGTGCCAGTCGATGGCCTCGGGGTGGACGTGGGGCAGGACGGCCCGGGTGGCGGCGATGTTGGCCCGGGCCATCGCGATGTCGTCGATCTTGAAGTGCCAGTCCTCAACGTCGCTCTCGCGCCGCCAACACCATTCGGCGACGCCCCGCGCTGCCGCTGATGGCACCAGGTCGGGGGAGATCACTGGGTAGGTGCGCAGTCCGCTTCCGATGCGCCAGGAGAAGTCCTCGCCGAATGCCTTGAGTGCCTGCAGGACGTCGTGCTCGCGGCGGTGCTGGCGGATCGCAGGGCTGATGTGCTCTTTCCAGAACAGGGTGCTCAGGGTCCCGCGGAGCGGTGTCGCGTCGTCGGGCAGGTGGATGCGTGTCGTGTCGAGCAGCCCGGCGGCGGCAAAGGCACGGCGTGCGGCCTCCGCCTTGTCCACCTGGGTGGAGTACGGGCTCAGGTCGATGGTGAGCGGCTCGTCGAGCGCGAACAGCGGAGGAAGGTATCCGTCCCAGTCCCAGGCGTCGGTGGGATCGTCGATGACGAGGCGGCCGGTAGCCGGAGACCAGCTGATGAAGAGGTGGAAGTTGGAGCGGCTCAGTTCGACAGTTGCCGGCGCATCGTGACCAGAATCGTCCTCGTCCTCTTCGTCCTCGTACCAGGTCTCGTCCTGCTTCCATCCGGCTTGCCGCAGCGGTGCGGTGAGCCGCTCGAGCAGTTGCGGCCCGAGGGCGTGCGGTGACAGGGGGCTGTTCGGTGTGTTGTCCATGGGGCCTCGTCAAGTGGTCGGTCGAGGGAGGCTTCAGGGCTGGTCGGCTTGGGCGGTTCGGGCCCGGAGCAGCAGCTCCCGGACGATCTGGTGCCACTGGTGGGAGTCCTCGCTGTGGGGGCGGTCGTCAGTGTCGGGGTCCCACTTCTGAAGTTCCAGGAGTTGCTCCACCAGTTGTCCGAGGCGGCCGGGGTCGTATCCGCCTCGGACGGGGTCCATTTGCTGCGCGATGTCGTGGAGCCAGTGGGCGGCGCGGTAGTGGGCGAGCTGGGTGTCCGTCAGGCGGCGGATCGCGTAGCCCCCGCACTTGCTGCACCAGTCGAACTTCGTGTCTCCCAGCAGGTCCGCGATGGTGAGCAGGTCGTCGTCTGCAACGACACCGCGTTCGCGGACGTGGGAGCAGAACGGCGAGTGCCCCTTGCCCTGGTAGCGGGGGTCGGCGTTGACCGCGTAGACCTGGACATGCGCGAGGACCCCCAGCGGGATGCCGCTACCGCTGCGCTTCCAGGTGCCGGTGTCGGGTGCTTCGAACGGTTCGAGGTCCAAGTCCTGGCCGTGGGCGAGGAGTCCTTGCCACACCGCGTGGGGAAGGCTGCGCGAACGTCCGGCCCGGTCGTACCCGGAGTCCAGACTGCGCAGGTCGGGCACACCGCGGGCCACCGCTAGCAGCCGCAGGTTGAACTCCCGCGCCCAGGGCCTGTCCCTGGAGACCAGCCAGGCGGCACGCTCGGCTCCGGCTTCGAGACCGAGTCGCTCACCGAACAGCGGGTCGTCGGCTTCGCGCATCCGCTCCCGCCACAGGGCGGAGGGCTCCTCCGGGCGCTGGCCGATCGCCTCGGACCAGGGCTCGATCAGTGCCGCGGGCAGGTCGGCGGAGCTGGCGAGCAGGACACCTCGCCAGCCACGGGCTGCACGCCGCTCCAACTCCTTGAAGGGCAGGACCTCCGTCCCGGCGTCGGTGGAGAATACGGTGTACAGCTGGTCCTCGGCGCCGGGCGCGGTGCTGAGCAGCCGCAGGTGCTCCGCGGTGAGGGGGCGGCGCTGGTGCACGGCGGTGTCGTCGAAGACGCCCGGCCCCAGGGGACTCGCTTCGCCGGCAGCCGTCGGGGCTGCGGGAGGCTCGGGCTCGCACCGCACGAGCGCGGCGCGGGCCAGAAGTTGGTCGACGATCAGCTGGGGCGCGCGGAGAGTGAGCCTGCGCCGGCCCCAGTCGGCGGTGGTCAGGTAGGTGGGCAGGACGCCGAGCGTCCAGTTGTCGAGGCCGCCCAGCAGCCCCCGCTCACGCTGCCGCGTGTGGGGGTCCTCATTCCGGGGTTCCTGCAGGTGTGCGGTCAGCGTCACCGTCACGCCCGGGTCCGACGCACGGGCGACCCGGCGTGCCTCCTCCTCCCAGGAAGCCAGCAGCCGGTCTGCCGCACTGCGGGCTCCGTCATACCCCTTGCGCCGTGAATTGATTCCCCCAACGGCCTGATACGTGACCAGGTGGTCGCCCGGCAGCCCCCATGCGTCCGCCGCTGCCCCCTGCCAGCGGGACCACATCGACCGCAGCCGCCCGGCGATCTCCTTGTGGTCACCGATGGCGCTGAACGCTTCGTCGTCCGTGGGGAGTTTGGGCATTTCCAGGCTCGCAGCCGCCGCTGCTTCCACCAGACCCGTCGCGTCGACGAACAGCCCCGCTCGTTCGCGCAGCGTCTGGAGGTACTCCTCCTTCAGCGCCGCCTTCGGCCGAGCCCAGTCGGCGAGCCAGGGGAACTTCGCGACGACGCTCTCGGCGAGGTAAAGGCTGTCCACGGCGTCACGCCACCTGGACAGCACCAAGTCCCGAAAGCGCTCCGCGTCGTCGCGGACCTCCCGGTCCCCGTCGTAGGTCTCGTCCTCCTCGGAGACCGGCTCGACGCGTAGAACGTCCGCGGCGCCTTCGGCTTCCTCCTGCGTCACCTCGTCGTGCGGGTCCGCCTCCGTGTACTCCTTCAGCTGGGAGATCAGCCCGCGGTGGCCGCCGAGTGCACGCAGGAAGAGGCCGACACCGCTGTCCGGCCGGTCCCAGTCACCGTGGTACGCGCAGACGGAGCACATGCGGGCGATCGTCCCGGCGTTCAGCGGCACCTCCAAGGCCACCGCCCCGTCCGCACGAAGCCGGGTGCACCTCAGGTGTGCATGCAGCTTGGAGGCTTTGCCCTTCGCCGCGAAGACAGGCACGAGATGGCCGTCGAACGGGCCGAGCGGAACATCAGCGGTCAGCACAGAGTCGCGCACTCAACTCCCCTATCAGTCTCGACCGGTGAGCCTATCCGGCAGCACGGACAGCGACCCCGACGGCGCCTGTTCCGGGCGAACTGCACCACAGCGGGAGCGCGTCCGTGGTACCCAGCACGCTCGCTTTGAAGAGAAACGAATCCAGCGTCGCGCGTCGTCCGACTCCTGCTTCCGTCCCACCCAAGCCCCTTGCAGCGGAACGCACTTGCTGGACCCCGGACGAGGCTGCGACGTTCCTGCGGCATGGTTCGGAGCAGTTCGCGGATCAGCTGACCGATCTCTTCGAGGTCATGCTCGGCACCGGCATGCGCCGCGGCGAGATCCTCGCCCTGCACTGGTCCGACGTCCACCTCATGGACCGCAAGCTCTACGTCCGCTGGACCCTCGCCGCCATCGACAACAGCGAACTCGCCGTCGGGCAACCCAAGACCGAGGCCAGCCGCGCCTGGATCAGCCTCTCCCCCAAAGTCATGACCGCCATCCACCGCCAAGCCACCCTCCAGATGGCCGCCCATCCCGTCCCCCGTGGCGACGACGACCTGCCGTTGGCGGCGTAGCGGTGAGCCGCGGCCGGCCCTGTCAGCCCGGCGGAGCTGTGCTTGGCCGACGACCCAGGACGGGTGACCGGTGGCCTTCAGGGCCTCGGGGCTGGCTGCCCTCCCGGCTTCGCACAGCGCTGCATGCCGCTGAGCCAGAGCAGCTGCCGGAACGCTGCGGTCTACCAGTCCAGGGGCAGCTGCACGGGGATCCCGGCAGACGTCTCCACTCGCGCGGCCAGGTCGGTCGGGATGGGCACGTCGAGCCGTACCGCGGTCGGGGTGTAGAGGTCGATCTCGATTTCGGGTGTCGTGAGGGACACGAGGAGGGCATAGGAGACCAGGCGGCCGACGCGGTCGGATCTGTTGTTGTACTTCCACCAGCCACCGGCCGGGTAGACCGCCAGGGCTCCGCAGTCGGCGAGCTCGGCGGCAGTACCGCTCCAGATGTCGGCATGCAGGGAGCCACGGTTGCGGTTGTCGAAGCCGACGAGCCAGGCCTTGTCGCCTTCGAACTTGCCGACCGTGGTCATGCCGTCGTTCGCAGCTTGCGCGTCCTTCGCGACGCGTCCTTCGAAGTCCGACAGGTTCTCCAGGGACCCCTTGATCGCGAACCGCAGCTTGTGGGACGCGTAGGTGTGCTGGCCCATGACACCGCGTCGGCCGGGGTTGGGTTCGACGAAGTAGGAGAGGGTGACGCGCAGCTGGACCGGGGTGGCGCCGAGGTCGAGGAGCTGCTCGCGCGGCCAGGGCAGTTGGTGGAGCTTGAGTTCTCCCAGGTGGACGCGGCCCTTGTCACGGCGGAACGGGACAAGGGAGCCCTGGATCATCAGCGTGACGGCGTTCGTCGCGCTTGACAGGACCCGTTCCTCGGTCGGCACTCCCCAGCCGTAGCGGCGCAGCACGTTGCGCGCGAAGTCCTTGCTGCCGTTGCCCTTGCCCGTGCGGCGGCGGCCGTTGGCGTTGAGGATGCCGTCGGTCATGGCACTGGTCCAGCGTGCCTCGTGGACCAGCAGTGCCCGGATGGTTTCGGGGGTGAGGGCGGGGTAGGCGGCGTGAGCGATGGCGGCGAGGCGTGCGGCCTGGGCGGTGGCGGCGCTGGTGGCGTTGGCGGTGGTGAGCGGTCGGTCGATGCCGTGGTGGGTGGTGGTGAGGCTGACGACGTCGTGTTCGTCGGTGAGGGTGCCGTCGGCATCGACGAGGAGGTTTCCGCCTTCGAGGACGATGTCCGGCTTGACGGGGGTCTTCACGGGAAGAGCGACGGAGGTGCGGCTGAAAGGCGAGAGCTCGCCTGCGGCAGCCAGGGGACGGTAGCCGTCGAACATGGCGTCCCGGGGCGGCTGGGCGAGGTCGGTGTAGGCGCCGACGGTCAGGACGTTCCAGGCCTGGGCAGGGTTCTCTATCGCGGAGGTGTCGCAGAGCGTGAGGTGGTGCAGGGTTCCGTCGTCCTGACGGAGGTGGGTGACGGGGTGTTCGCGGATGTTGCCGGCCGAGACGACGATGAGCCGGGAGGCTCGGGGGTCGGGGGCGCCGAGGAGTTCGATGCGGTCGTCGTGGACGGCGATGTCGGTTCCGGCGGCGAGGGCGTCGAGGGAGGAGGACCACAGGCTGGCCCGGCCGTCGGTGCCGTTGCGTTCGGGTGTGGAGCGTTCGGTGACCGCCATGGAGAAGACTCGGGCGTGCGGCTGGTCGATGCCGCCGGTCTCGGCGTCGGAGATCGCGTTGACGGTGACTTCCGCGTGGCTTCGCGGGGTGTCGTCGTGGCGGATCTGCCGGGGAAGGATTTTGACGGATTCCAGGCCGTGAGTGAGCGTGATGGTGCCTGTGGATTCGAGGGCGCCGGCAAGGTCGCCGAGGAGGGCGAGGCCAGCCATCTTGGTTCCGTGGCCGTTGTTGTCGTCGGGTCCTTCGTGGGGGAACACGCTCTGCGCGCGGCCGGCGAGGGCCTGCTTGAGGAGTGGGTGCTCCTGGTGGATGCCGGTGTCGAGGATGCACACGACGGGTGCGCCGGCGGCGGCGTGCTCCAGCCGGGTCGCGAGGTCGAGGGCGAGGTCGCGCTGGAGGGTTCGGGCGGTGGTGTGGATCTGCTCGGCGAAGCTGGGCTGCCGCACTTCCGAGGGGCAGGCGTTGGTGGCGAGGAGCGTCTTGAGCTGGGCGCCGGTCGTGGCGACGTGGGCGACCCGGTAGTCGCCGATGGTGATCGAGCGGTCGGCGATCGGCCAGCCGTTGGCGGCGGCGATCCGCTGGAGGACAGCGATCTGGTCGGTGTCGGTGATGCCCGGGTCGAACCACAGTTCCCACCAGCGGTGTTCGCTCATGTCCGGCAGTGGTGCGTCATCCTGCCAGAGGTGGTCAAGCAGAGCGTGCTGGATGCGTTCTGTGTTGGCGACGGCGGCCTGCTGCTTCGGCTTGCCGCTCGGGGTGTCCTGGGTGAACTGGCTGATCTTCTCAGCGAACGCCTGCACCCGTCCGTCGGGGATCCAGATGACGGCTTCCTGCGGGCTGCTGCCGGTTGCCTCGTGAACGCTCATGAGCGTCAGCCCGGAGTTGGCGAGGCTGCGGACCTGGAGGTCGTAGGTGTCGGCGGCCTCCACCCGGATCGCGAAACCGCTCGCCCGTTCGGCCGCGTCCACCTCATGACGCTCTGTGGTGGAGGCCTTCCGGGCTTCTTCGAGGCCGTCGAGCAGGCGGTCCACGTGGCCCTGCCGGTCCGCGGACCGGTCGGCGAACCCGCCGCCCCGTGCGGGTCCGGAGGGTTTCGGCGTGAGCGTCTTCGGATCCCACGGGACCAGCAGGTGCGGGGTGAACCGCGACGGGGCCCGGTCAGGCATGGCGCAGCGCGTGCCGCTCGTCCAGTCCTTCGGTCAAGAGGTGTTTGTTGACCACGTCGTTGCCTCCGAGAATGGCGCGTTTGGCCGCGGATTCGGCGGCCTTGACCAGTTCGGCGTGGCTGAGCTGGTCGACCTTGGCGATCAGGTCGGACCAAGGTACGCCGGTGGTGTCCATCCCGGCTAGGCGTCGTTGCAGAATCTCGATCGCCTGTTGTGGGGAGGGCGGTGCGTAATGGACGACGAGGTCGAAGCGGCGGAAGAGCGCGCGGTCGAGGAGGTGGCGGTGGTTGGTGGCGGCGACGACGAGGCTCTCGGAAGGGGCTTCGTCGAGGAAGAGGAGGAAGGAGTTGAGGATGCGGCGGGCTTCGCCGACGTCGTTGCCGGCGGTGCGTTCGGCACCGAGGGCGTCGAACTCGTCGAACAGGTAGACGGCGCGGGTCTCCGCGGCGGCTTCGAAGACGGTGCGGAGCTTGGCGGCGGTCTCTCCCATGAAGCGGCTGATCAGTCCGTCGAGGCGGATGGTGAACAGCGGCAGGGAGAGTTCTTTGGCCAGGGCTGCGGCGGTCATGCTCTTGCCGGTGCCGGGCGGGCCGGACAGCAGGATGCGGTGCACGGGGGTGAAGCCGAAGCGCTCAAGGCGGGCGCGCTGGCGCTGCTCGTGGAGGACCGTGTCCAAGGGGGCGCGGACGTCGTCGGCGAGGGTCATGTCGTCGAGGCGGACGTCGGGGTACCCGGCGGTGAGGAGGCTCGCGAGTTCGCCCCGGGGCTGGACGACCGGTGTCGGGGCGATCCTGGGGATCTTGTCGGCGCGGGCGGCGTCGATGAGCTCGCGGAGTTCGACGGCGAGTTTGCCGTGGCCCTGGCGCGCGGACTTCGCCGCGACCTGAAGGGCGATGCTGTAGAAACGGTCGTCGTCGCCGGTGGCATGGGCGTTGAGGAGTGCCTTGAGGTGGTCAGCCGTGGCAGCCACACCCCTCACGCTCCTCTTCAGCAGACCGGCCTGCCACTCTAACGAGCGCCTCGGACGACGGATACCCCTGGCGCGCGGTCCAGCACCTTGTTCATCGTACGGCGGCCCCCTCGGCGATCCCCAGGCGGGTTCGCACGCTTCACAATGACGCAACCGGGCGGCCGGGCGGCGCGACAGGATCGTTCAGCTCCTCGCGGTCCGGCCACCGGCGGCCGTGGGCAGCATGCGGGCGGGCAGTTCGCTCCAGTCGTTCAGGGATCCTTGGAGCAGGTTGTCCAGTTGCGCCTTGCCCTCGTTGACCAGGAGGTCGCGCAGGCAGGCGCAGTCGTTCATCGTGCCCGCGTCGGTGAAGCAGATGAAGATGCCGGCTGCTTGGAGGCCGCGGGCGGCGAGGGCGATCTCGTGTCCGAAGGGGAGCGGTACGCGGCTGGCGAGTTCCTGGGCGAAGACCTGCTCGATCCGGGGACGGCCCAGCGCGGCCAGCAGGGCGCCGACGAGACTGCCCATCACGCCGTGCAGGGACTTCTTGCCGTCCAGTAGGGCTCGGGCGAAGGCAGCGAGTGTGTCGCAGCCCTTGCCGCGGTGCCGCTCGACGAGGGCGTTCCAGGTGTCCGGGGCCACGTAGCGGACGGCCTGGGCGGCGATGACGTCACCACCGCCCCCGCCGACGAGTTGGGCGCACGCCCGGACGGTGCTGTCCGTCTCGGCACGGGTCACCACGCGCGGGGTCCGAGGTGGTGGCGCAGGCTGGCCGCGCTGGGCGGGAATCCGAGCGGGTCGCGGATCGGGTGTGCGGCGCGGGCTGGCAAGGGTGCCGGTACGGTGGGGCCGCGGCTTGGTGGTGCCGGTGCGTGAACCGGCCAGGGTTCGTCGGGGCGAGGGCCCGAGCGGGCGGCGGCCTGCAGGGAGTCCTTGGCGCTTGTGGCAGCGCAGTCCCTCCTCCCGCACCCGGTTCTTGCAGAGCCTTCCGTCCTTCTTCATGGCACGGCACCTGTTGACCATGGACAGAGAGTGTCGGCCCCATTACCTTCCGGCAACATCGGGGGTCAGTTGCCGGATCGATCCGGACATCTCAACTGTCCAATTGGCCAAGGACTTTGAAAGTCTCGCAGGTGAATCCGCAGCTTGCGGGTCTGCGCTCGTGGGCGGAACCTGCCCGGATTCGCAGCCTTCGCCTGCCCAGGACGCCGGGGAGCAGCGGCCTGGGCCTCCCCACCCGTTTTCCGGTCAGCGGCGGAAGCCACGGCGGGGGTCGCGGGCTTCGACGTTGCCGAACGGTTCGAACCACGCGGCCGGACGCAGGTCGCCGATGCCGAGGTCGCGGTTAATGTCGTTGTCGGGGTCTTCGATGCCGTCGAACCGAGCGCTGTAGAGCATCAGGACGTCGGTGTCCTGGAAGAACAAGTCTCTGCATGCGTCGTAGTCGTAGTCGTCGCGGTGGACGGGGAGTTGGTGGTGCGGGTGGCCGTCGTTGTCGTCGACCTCATCGCGGTAACTGGGTGCTTCGCGGAGCGCGAGGTGGAGGGCGAGTTCTTCGGCGGTGCAGGTCGGTTCGGGCCAGTCGCCCTTTTCGAGGTCGCCGACCAGATCGTCCAGGGCGCGGGCCATACGGCGGCGCCACTGCAGGTCGCAGCGGTAGGTGAGTTTGGGCATGCTGGCAAAGATGTCCCATGCACTGCGATTCTCGGCGGTCAGCGGCCGGTCACCGAGGTCCTCGGTTTCGTCGTACGCCTGGTCGGCGAGGACGCTCAGCGCGGTGTGCAGGAGGTCGGCGGTGCGGGGGGTGAGCTGCCAGCCGCATTCCTCGCAGTCGTCGTCTTTGCAGTGGTCTTCGGTGACCGGGAACAGGGCAGCGAAATCGGGGAGTTCCCCCTCCCCCTCCGGCTGATCGTCTTGGGAGGCCTGCAGGCGCCATCCGGATTGGAAGGTCGCGACGACGGGCTGGCTGCTCCAGTCGGCGAGCTCATGTCCCTGTTCGGCGTTCAGGAAGGAAGCCGAGCTCTGGTCGGTGAGTGTGTCGGCTCCCTCAAAGTAGCCGTCCTGGTCGGCCAGCCACATGACCGCCCCGACCAGGTCCTGTGGGTCCTCGTCGGGGAGTTCGTCGTCGGACATCGGAGTCCAGCCGGCTCCCCGGGCGGTCTTCAGCAGCAGGTCGGAGTCGTGGACGTGGAACTCGCGCAGTGTGGTGACCTGAACGACCAGGCCCGGGAGGTCGCGCAGCCTCGCGTCGTAGGGGGTCCGCTTCTCCCGCTCCTCGTGGCCGGTGTCCTCGTCTTCGTCAAGGTAGTCCGGCGCGGTTTCCTGCTCCTGGTCGGGCGAGACGGTGAAGGACGCGGCGCTCACGGGCCAGGTGCCGACGAGGGCGTGCGAGACAGCTTGGCGCAGGGACGAGGCCGGCGCGTCGGGGAGCCTGGAGTACAACGCATCCGCCCGCTCCGGCTGCCACGACTTCGTCGCGGACTTCAATGCCTGCCGCAGCAACACCGCAGCATGGTGGGCGAGTTCACGATCACGGCAGGTCAGGACGGCCTGGAGCGAAGCGGGGCCGCTCTCGTGGTCCACGAGGGCCATGACCCGGCTCTTGCTGGGGGTGTGCTCGCAGAAGAAGTCCCGCGGGATGGCGGCAACGTGCTGATCGGGCATGCGGAAGGCTCCGGGGGCAGAAGGGCAGGCGGACGGGCGTGCCCGGTGAAAGTGGAGTCCCGCTGGTGGGCGCGCTGCGAGCGCGCCCCCGGACGGTGGTGAAGTCGTCGCCCGTGACTGGTTCCGCCGGTATTGCCGGCAGCCCGGATCCGAGGCTTCCCTCCACCATAGCCGAAGCCGCTAACCCCACCGCGCATATCAGGACGACGAGTTCACCGCCGGAACGGAGAGCGCGGGGAGGTCAGCTTCGGTCCTCGGTGGTGAGCCGCACACGGCGAGCAGGGAGCGGCCGACAATTGGTGCGGCCTGTCCGAGATGACAGCTCACGGCAAGGACACAACTATCCCTGCTGGCGCCCTCGCCGGTACGCTGCGGCAGCTCCGGAATGGTTCGGTTCGGTCTAGGTAGCGGGTACTACAGCCTCGGCAGCGTTGTCGGGCCCGAGTTGGCGCGGCAGGGCGTGGACTGACGGCGGCATGCTGGCCTTCAGTAGCTCCTGGACGTTGGCCAGGAGCTGGACGAGCAGCGCGGGCGGATTGCCTTCCGCGCCGCTGGCGGCTTCCCGGTAGGTGGGGGCGTTCTTGCCGGGAAACCCCTCGCCGGATTCGATCAGTTGCTTGAGCCGCTTGGACCATGCGGGCCAGGCACCCTTGAGGTACTCCTCCAGGTTGTCGTCGAAGACCGTGTAGGTCGAGGTGGACACCGACTCCGGCCAAGGGACCCGCTTCTGCGCGCCCAGGTATCCGAGCAGGTCCGTATTCATCCGGGCGGCGTCGTCGGCCGCTGCGGTGATCTTCTTCATGGCTTGGAGGTAGTCGTCACCCTCCCGCCCCTGGATCGAAGCCAGTTTCCGCTCCTCCATACCGCAGTCACCGTCAAAGACGACGTAGCAGGGCACTCCGAGGGCGGTGAGGATGGCATGGCAGAGGATCAGGTTGTTCTTGCCACTGACGTGAATCACAGTGACGCCCTGGGCGGCAAGGCCGAGGTTCATGTTCTGGGCACAGCCGGTGATCAGACCGGCGTCGGTGTCCCCCTCCACGAGCACGGCGGCCAGAGCAAAGAAGCCTTCGGCAAGGGTGTCGGTGCAGCGAAGGCCGGCGTGGCGGCGCACGCTGTCAGGCTTCACGTAACCGGCGAGCGCCTCGCAGAGGTCGTCCACAGTGACCTGACTGGTGCGGGTCGTGGGGTGGTTGTCGACGAAGTCGCGGCGCAACCTGCGTACCTGGTGGAACGCGCGGTGGTCCACGAAAACGGTGCTGTGGGTGGCGTACGTGACCTGGACCCGACTTCCGTCAGCAGTGGCGAGGTCGCGCAGGACGTCGGCGAAGATCCTTGCCTGCGCGGGGTGTTGGAAGAGTTCGGGCTCCTCAATGGCGAGGCACAGGGTGCGCGTCTCCTGGCTGGGCTTCCGGGTCTCGGCGAGGAGTTTGAGGGCGGCGATGATCAGCGCGCGCTGGAAACCGTGGCCCTGGCGGCTGACGGAGGTCTCGGCCGCGCCATCCCAGATGCTGACCTTGAAGCTGGTCCTGGCCGGCTTCGGCGTGTGGACGACCGGTGCGAGCGCGATCCCCCGTCCCGTCGTGAACTGTGCGAGTTCCCGGGAGAGCGCACCCGAGATCCTGTCGAGGACCGGCTTGTACGCCTCGTTCTGGATCTTCAGACGCTCCTCGTGGGCGGTTTTCTCAAGTTCGCTGAGTGCTGCGATCTCCTGGGTCCGGTTCACCGCGTAGTCGAGGATGCGGCCCAGCGCGGAGGCCTTCTGGTCGTCGGCTTCCTCTGCGGCGCGAAGGTCGGCGGAGACAAAGACGAAGTCGATCAGTTCGGCGAGTTTGCTCTGGCCCGCGAAGCCGAAGAAGTAGGTGCTGTTGCGCTCAGTGGGGACGAGCCGGTCGCGGTGCTCACGCTCCCAGGTCAAGAGCGCCTCCATGACAGCGGCCTCGGAGCCTGCGGACGGGAGGTCCAGGTCCGGCTGCTGGTCGCACAGTTCGCCATATGCCTTCCGTTTGGCCATCGCGGTCGGCACGGCCCTGACGGCTTCGAAGGGCGGGAAGGCGAGCGCCCTTCCGCTGATCTTGTCCTCGCCGTCCTCCCAGGTACGCCACACGATCACGGTGTCGCTCTCGGGCGGGGCGTAGCTGCCCAGCACGCCCCGGTCGTACTCGGTGAGGTCGTTGAACTCGACCTCGACGGTGATCCGGCGGCTGTCGGCCGCAGAGTGGAGATCGTGCTCGTCAAGGGAGAGCGTCTTCTCCCCGTTGAAGAACCAGTCGAGCGCCCGCAGGACGGTGGACTTCCCCGCGCCGGTCGGCCCGATGAAGCACGTCGTCGCATCGAATTCGATGTCCACCTCCCGCAAGCTGCGGAAGTTCTGGATGCGTGCTCGCTTGATCTTCATCGTTACCTTGTGTCGTGCGAGGGGCGGTGGGACAGTCTGCGATCTGCGACGTATGGGAATGGTAGTAGCCAAGGTGACTGGCGGTCAGCGAAATTGCGGCCGGTGCAAACCACATTGGCGCACCAGAGATGCTGGGTGTTGTCTCCCTGGCCGAGGAGGCAGGTACCCCCGGGTTGGGCAGTCCGTCGGCTTGCTCGACTACATCCCGGCCAACACCGATGGTGAGGCGCTGACCAACCCCTTGGTGAACACCGGGCCGGGTGGACCGGCAGCGGGGACCTCTCCGGCCCAACGGTCCGTTCCTTTGCCGGACCCCTCTGGCACATTCTCAAGCAGCCGAAGCGCTGGGCCCTTCACACGCCGACCATCCGGAGGAAGCCCTACCGATCCTGATCGGCCCGGCATCGACTGAATGAGCCTCAGGACGAATAAGGATCGCGAAGGGGCCGTGGCTCCCGCACGCCTCGAACGATAGCTTCGGGAAGGCCAGGGCCAGCGGTGTAGTAGCGGCCCTGGGCCTCGCCGTTGGCGGCGAGCCACTCGGCGCGGACGAGTTCGCGGATGTCGCGCTGGGCCTGCTGCTCACTCAGGTCGGCATCTGCCTGGTAGGTGGCGCGACGGACGCGATTGCCCATCGCCGCCGGATAGAGGGCGTAGAGCATCCGGTCTGGCCAGCCCTGGCGCTCGACGGCCTCGTCGAGGCCGGTCCACACTTCCCGCGTGGTTGTGACCTGGCGTTCGACGGTCTGGGCCTGCTGGTGGTGGGCACGCAGGCAGAACCGGACCCAGGGCAGCGTGTCACGGTCGGGGGTCCAGACCGGGCCACCGACTTCGGCGAGGATGTCGTAGTAGCGGTAGGTGTTGCGGGCCCGGCCGAGCCATTCCTCGATGCTGGAGAACTCCGGCGCCATGACGCCTTCACGGGCCAGGACCAGGGTGTGCAAGGCGCGCGACATCCGGCCGTTGCCGTCCGACCACGGGTGGATCGACACCAGGTTCAGGTGCGCCATCGACGCCCGCACCAGACCGGGCGCTTCGAGGTCACCCGCGTTCAGCCAGGCGACCAACTCGCCGGTGAGTTCCGGCAGTTGCTGAGCGTCAGGGGCGGTGTAGGCGGCGATGGTCGGGTCTTCGGCGGAGGTGACGTACACCGGCCCGCTGCGCCACCAACCGGGCCGCTTGAGCAGGTGGTGGCCCTGCATCATGAAGTGCAGCGAGTTGAGCAGACCCTTGCTGTAGGCGAAGTCGTCGCCGGCCTCGGCCAGACGCTGGATGTAGGTCATCGCCTGCCGGTAGCCCTCAATCTCGGCCGCGACGGTGTCACTCGCATCGATCGGCGCCTCGCCGACCATGATGTCCTCGACATCCGACACACTCGCCGCGTAGCCCTCGATCGTGTTCGAGCCAGCGATCGCCCGCGCCGTCAAGTTGCGCCGCAACTGCCCTTCCCATCGCCGCGGAGTGCGCAGGTGCAGGCGCAGCCGGTCCCGCATCTCGCCGATCTCCGCGAGAACGGACTGGTCGATGTCGCGGAGGGCGGGCACAGCATAGAGCATGACGTGATGACACCATGACGTCGTCATTAAGTCAAGACTGACCGGCGACGGTTGCAGCGGACCGCGAGCCGACAGGCAACGGCCGCGCGGAGGCACGCCCTCTCCGAAGGCCGACCGGGGCCGGTCCAGCTTCGTCTTCGGCGGCGAGCGCACCCGGCCGATCAGCACCTCGCGCCGCCGAACGCCACGGTCGCGCGCAGGATGGCGCCTCCGAGGCGAGCAGGAGCTACTTGGCCCACCGGTGCCACGACCTCGCGGTCGAGCTCGGCATCCCGGAAAGTCTCCCCGTCCAAGAGCCAACGCCGCGACCATTCATCGGCGCACCCGCGCCACAGCCGCGCCAACTGCTGCGGCGCCGACCTGGAACCATCCATTGGACCCATGCGCCGTGCACGACCGGCGAGCGTCGCACCTCAGGCGTCCGACGCAAGAACCGGCGATGTCACGTCCGGCATCAGGCAACCCTGAATCATGAACACCTCACGCAAGACCCCGAAACACTCACCAGGCACCGGACCCTACGCACGGAGCGCCTCGTCCTCCGGCTCTACGGCACCTCGGGCCGCCCACCGCCCCAACATCGCAGACGTGCCCCTTCCCCACCGCCCCCTCGGTGATGCCATCCCGGCCCAGACGCAGGCGTGGGCAGTGTTCCTGAACACCGCCGTACACAACGGGCTCGACCCCACTCTCGTCACCCAGTGGCTGACCGTGCTGGCCGACGCCACCGAAAGCCCCGTCCTCCCCCGACTGAGCTCCATGCCTCTGGCCGAGTACGTCGAGCGGCGCCTGTCGGTGATCCTGGCTGGGCTGGAGAGCACCACCCACACCCCCTACCTCGCCGGCCTACGCCTGCGGATCCTCCCGGACCTCGGACACCTGCCCATCGACCTGATCACCACCGGCCTGATCCAGGACGCCGTGTACGCCTGGATCGCCGACGGCTGCGGCCGCTCCACCGCCAAGAGCACCCTCGCGATGCTCCACCGCATCCTGCGCCAGGCCGTCGCCGACGGACTGATCGCGAACGAGCCGGCCCACGTCACCGGCTGGCAGCACGAACTCCGCCAGGCCGAGGACGAACTCCTCGAACCCCGCAGCCTCGCCCTGCGCGACTGGGACGCCCTCACCGAGCTCGCCGACGCCCTCATCTACGCCTCCTACAACCACTACCGGGGCTGGGGCGACGTCGTCGTCCACAGCGCCTGCACCGCCACCCGCATCGGCGAGGTCTCCGGCGTCCGCACCGAGGACATCGACACCGAACAGTGGATCCTGACCTGCCGCCACCAGACCACACCCGCCCCCGGCGGCCTCGTCGACAAAGCCCCCAAAGGCGGCCACACCCGCCACATCCCCATCATCGAACCGCTGCGCCCGCAGATCCTCCGCCGCCTCCACACCACCCGCGGCGATCCCGACGCCCGCCTCTACACCGGCCCCCGCGGCGGCCGCATCACCACCGCCACCCTGCGCGACGCCACCCACTGGGACAACGTCGTCCACGCCCTCGGCCACACACACCTGCGCCGCCACGACCTCCGCCACACCGGCCTGACCTGGATGGCCGACGCCGGAGTCCCTCCCCACATCCTCCAGGAAATCGCCGGCCACCAGGACTTCGGCACCACGGTGCGCTACCTCCACCCCGACCTCCGCACGATCGCCGAAGCCGGAGACAACCTCACCCGCCACCTCGCCGAACAACTCCGCCGAACCGGACGAATCCCCCGAAGGTGGTGACACACCAACCAAGGCCACCGCGCACGACGGTAACGATTCAGGCGCGAAGCCACCGACTGAACAGCCGTCACATGAAGCCAACTCCCGCAGCGCAAAGCCCACTTCATGCAGAAGGGACCCCGAAACAGGACGTCACGAAACAGTCTCGATCACCCAGAGTGGTCAAAAAACTCAGGCAGATCGGGCGAGGCTGCGAAACCCATCAAACCGGAGACCGCCAGACGACCCATCAACAGCCGAGCAAGGAAAGGAATTTCGAGAATCGACACGCCGCGCGCCGGTCAAGTGCGCCAGCCAGCGACCAGCCTTGGAATAGGGCCGAAGATCGCCGCGAAAGTCGTGGGTTCAATGCCAGTTGCCCGATGCGACCTATGAATCAGCGATAACCCCACTTGACCCGATGTCCGAAATGCCCCGATTTGCCATGTCCGAAAACCGCCAGAGGCGGCCTTCCCGTTACCAGGAAAACCGCCTCTGACCTGCGACGTTACCGTCGGGACGACAGGATTTGAACCTGCGACCCCTTGACCCCCAGTCAAGTGCGCTACCAAGCTGCGCCACGTCCCGTGGTCGTCCGCCTTGGCGCCCTGTTGGGCTCCTTGGCTCTCTGACCTTGTCTCCGGTGTTCCCCGGCGACGTGGAAAACAATACAGCACGTCGGGGGGTGCTCGCTGCCAGGTATCGGGTGGGGTGGCGGAGGGGGTGGGTCAGGGGGTGGGGTGGCGGGCGTCGTAGTGGAGGAAGGCGGGGCGGCGGGTGGCGAGGAGGAGGACGGCGGCGATGCAGGCGAGGCCGCCGGTGAGGATGGAGAGGGTGGGGGTGGTGAGGGTGGCGACGGTGCCGGATTCGAAGTCGCCGAGGCGGGGGCCGCCGGCCACCACGACGATGAAGATGCCCTGGAGGCGGCCGCGCATGTCGTCGGGTGCGGCGACCTGCATCATCGTGTTGCGGAAGATCATCGAGATGGTGTCGGCGCAGCCGGCCGCCGCGAGCAGCAGCAGGCCGAGCGGCAGGTTGTGGACGAGTCCGAACGCGGCGATGGCCAGGCCCCACGCGGCGACGGCGGTGAGGACTGCGGCGCCGTGCCGGTGGATGCGGCTGATCCAGCCGGAGAAGAGTCCGCCGGCCAGGGCGCCGACGGCGGGGGCGGCGACCAGCAGGCCGACGGTGCCGGGTCCGCCGCCGTAGAAGGCGACGGCGATGGCGGGGAAGAGGGCGCGCGGGAGGCCGAAGATCATCGCGGCGAGGTCGGCGAGGAAGGATGTCCGCAGGTTGGGTTGCTCGCGCAGGAAGCGCAGGCCGTCGAGGACGGTGGCGCGTTTGCCGCTCGCGGCCTGCGGTCGCATCGCGGGCAGCCGCCACATCGCGTAGAGGGTGGCGGTGAAGGCGACGGTGTCGACCAGGTACGCGGCCTGGGCGCCGTACGCGGCGATGGCGACGCCGCCGAGCATGGGGCCGACGGTCTGGCCGAGGTTCATGCCGATGGTGTTGAGGGCGTTGGCGGCGGTCAGCTGCTCGCGCGGGACGAGCCGGGGGATCATCGAGGACCGGGCGGGCGAGCTGATGGCGAAGAAGCCGGCCTGGAGGGCGACGGCCGCGTAGAGCAGGGCGACGGCGTCGAGGTGGAGCAGGGCCTGGGCGGCGAGCAGGGCGGAGACGGCGGCGAGTCCACCGGAGCCGATCAGGCCGAGGCGGCGGCGGTCGACCCGGTCGGCGATGGCGCCGCCGTACAGGCCGAAGGCGATGAGTGGGAGCAGTGAGCAGAGTCCGACCAGGCCGGTGGCGAAGGTGGAGCCGGTGAGGTCGTAGACCTGGACGGCGACCGCGACGGCGGTCATCTGCTGGCCGATCGCGGAGACCGATTGGCCGAACCACAGTCGCCGGTAGTCGGGGCTGTGGCGCAGCGGGGTCAGGTCGGCGAACGCGCCGCGGGTGAGGCGGCGCAGTCGGGACGGGGTCGCGGGAGCGGCGGGTATGGGCGGGTCGGTGGGCACTCCGCCATGGTCGGCCAGCTGTTCGGCGGCCCGTCGGCCGGGGTCACCACGAAGGGCGCCCAGGCCTCTGCGCAGCAGCATCGCGTCAGAGGCCTCGGCGGCCCTTCGGCCCGGGTCACCACGAAGGGCGCCCAGGCCTCTGCGCAGCAGCATCGCGTCAGAGGCCTCGGCGGCCCTTCGGCCCGGGTCACCACGGAGGACGCCCGGGCTCAGCGCAGCAGCGTCCGGGTCAGAAGCCCGCCGACCCTTCGGCCCGGGTCACCACGAAGGACGCCCGGGCTCAGCGCAGCAGCGTCCGGGTCAGGAGTTCGGCGAGTTCGTCGTCCAGTGGCCCGCCGTCGCTCAGCAGCCGGTACCAGAGGGCGCCGAACGCGAGGTCGACGGCGGTGGCGGTGGTGAGTTGGGGGGCGAGCAGGCCTGTGGTGCGGGCGCGTTCGAGAAGGGCGCCGAGGGCTTCGCGGCGCGGGCGCAGCAGGGTTGCGCGGAAGCGTTCGCCGAATGCGGGGTCGATCTGTGCCTCGGCCATCAAGGCGCGCAGCGCGGCGGCGGTGCTCGGGGTGGCGGCGGCGAACGTGGTGGCGAGGAAGGTTCGCAGGTCGGCGGTGTGGTCGCCGGTGTCGGGCAGTGGGATGTGCTGCCGGGCGTGGGCGGTGACGGCTTCGAGCAGGACGTCCGCCTTGCCGGGCCACCAGCGGTAGACGGTCTGTTTGCCGGTGCCGGCGCGGGCGGCGATGCCTTCGACGGTGAGGCGGGCGTAGCCGACCTCGCCGAGCAGCTCGAACGCGGCGCCCAGGATGGCTTGGCGGCTTTCCTCGCTGCGGCGGCGGCCGGGGCGTACGGGCGTTTCCGGAAGGCGAGTTGACGATTCATCGGCTGCTCCGCCGGGGGCGGATTTCGCTTGCTCGATCACGGGCAGCACGCTACCGTAATTCGAGACGAGACGTCACGGTTCGAATTAGCAGCGCGACGGAGCGGCCGGGTTCGGCCCGCTCCCATCGACTGGCACAGGGGAGATGGCACAGATGAGTGAGCGCACCGCACTGGTGGTCGGCGGCACCTCGGGCATCGGGCTGGCCACCGCGCGCCGGCTGCACGCGCAGGGTGCGGCGGTGCACGTGGTCGGCCGCAGCAAGGAGCGCCTGGAGGCGCTCGCGGTGAGCGACCCGGAGCTGGTCGGGCACCGGGCGGACGGCGGCGACCGCGAGCAGATCGCCGAAGTCCTGCGCACCGTGGGGTCGTTGGACTGGCTGGTGGTCGCGCTCAGCGGCGCCGAGGGGGCGGGCCCGTTCGCCGAGCTCGACCTGGCCGCGCTGCGCAGCGCGTTCGAGGCCAAGTTCTGGGGGCAGTTGACGACCGTCCAGGCCGCCCTGCCGCACCTGACCGAGGACGGGTCGATCACTCTGGTCACCGCGATCTCGGCCCGGACGGCCCTGCCCGGCACGGCCGGACTGGCGGCGGTGAACGGGGCGTTGGAGTCGATGATCAAGCCGCTCGCGGTCGAACTCGCCCCGCGCCGGGTCAACGCGGTCTCCCCCGGCCTGGTCGCCACCCCGTGGTGGGACGGCATGCCGCAGGACGCCCGGGAGGCCTACTTCGCCCACGTCGCAGCCCAGTTGCCGGTCCGCCGGGTCGCCGACCCGGAGGATGTCGCGGAGACGGTGGCCCTGGCCGCCACCAACCGCAACCTCACCGGCACCGTCCTGGAGTCGGACGGCGGCCTGCACCTGATCTCGATGAACTGACCACCCCTTCCCGGCCTGCAGGCGAACCAACTCGCCTGTGGGCCGGGCCAGTTGCTTCTACCCGGCCGCCACCGCCGCGGTCTGCCCGTACGCCAGCACGTGGCCGCTCAGGGTGAACGCGGCGACGTCTGGTGGGGTCGCGGCCGGCAGTGCCAGGCTCGGCGTGTCCAGCGCGTGGACGCTGATCCGGTAGCGGTGCGGGCGGTCGCGGGCCGGGGGGCAGGGGCCCAAGTAGCCTGGCGGACCGGCGTCTTCGGCACCCGAGACGGCGCCGGGCGGCAGGGTGTCGCCGAGTACGGTGGCGGTCGCGGGCAGGTCCCCTCAGCCAGTGCCAGAAGCCGGAGCCGGTCGGGGCGCCATCGTCGAGCATGGTGACGGCGAAGCTGCGGGTGCCGGCCGGTGCACCGCGCCACTCCAGGCGCGGCGGCCGGTTGCCACCGGCGCAGCCCGAAGGAGTTCGCCCAACTCATCTGCGGGAACCTGCCGTTCACCGGATCGGGGCTGGTGACGGTGAACCGCTCGGCGTCGGCGGGGATCCCCGGGCGCACCGAGACCCGGCTGAAGTCACGGGCAGTTCCCCGGACTTGGGCGCTCGAATCGGAGGCCCCGAGCAAGGTCAGGACGGCGGCGGAGCCCAGCAGCAGAGCGGTGGTGCAGGACAGCTCCTGGTCGGTGTCGATTTCCCAACCCTGGCCCGCACCTCGGAAGTTGGGGAGGAACGCCGGATGGTGTCATCCGGTGTGCCTCCAGGATCCGCGCTGGACGCCCCGGGCGGCCCGTGCGCAACATCGACACCACGACCGGCACGCCCCGACGAGCGCCCCAACAGCCCGTACTGGCCGCCCTCCCGCACGCCAAGCGCGCCCGCCTGCAGCCCGAGGACGTCGGCGTTCCGCGCAGGGGCCGCGCCGCCGCACTCCGGGGCTGCGGCGCCAGGAAATCGCCCGGTTGGCCGCCGCCAGCGTCGAGTGGTACGTCCGCCTGGAGCGGGGGCGGGTCGGCACTCCGGGCCCGGCCGTCCTGCACGCGCTCGCCGACGCCCTTCGCCTGACTCCGGACGAGAGCCGCCACCTGCACCTGCTCGCCCGCCGTGAGAGCCCGCACCCGCACGAAGCGAACGGGTTCGCCCCTCACTGTTCCAACTCCTGGACGGACAAACGCCGATGTCCACCCGATCAGCGCCGCCCGACCCGCCCCCGGCTGTCGGCGGGCCGGCGGATACTGGCGGTATGTCGCCCACCGCGTCCTCGCCGTCCGTCGCCGCCCGGATGAGCCGGCAGTCCTCCCGGGACACCGCCCAGGAACTCGCGGTCCGACGCCTGTTGTACGCCTCGGGCCTGCGCTACCGGGTCAACGCCCGGGTCCCCGGCATGCCGCGCCGCACCGTTGACATCCTGTTCCTCGGCCCGCGTGTCGCGGTCTTCCTGGACGGCTGCTTCTGGCACGGCTGCCCCGAACACGCCACCCGCCCCAGGGCCAACGCCGAATGGTGGCGCACCAAGCTCGACCGCAACATCTCCCGTGACCACGAAACCACCGCCCACCTCACCGCCGAAGGCTGGACCGTCCTCCGCTTCTGGGAACACCAACCCCCCGAAGAGGTGGCCCGCACCGTCCACGACCTGGTCGTCGCCCGCCGAAGCTTCCGGCACCGGTCTCCGACGCAAACGTGACCCCTTCGCCGCCGGAACGATCTAGTCTGGCGGCGAACGATTGCGACGGGTACGAGGCAGCGGTGTCCGAGTCAGGCCACGGAGGTGGAAATTTGAGTCCCCGGCGCTTCACATCGCTGGAGATCTGTTCCGGCGCGGGCGCCCAGGCCCTCGGGCTGGAACGAGCCGGCTTCGACCCGGTGATGTTGATCGACAACAAAGCGCATGCGTGCGAGACGATCCGCCGAAATCGGCCGGACTGGCAGGTACGTTGCGAGAATGTGATCGATTTCGATCCGGTCGATCATCCAATGGTCTATGACGTGGATCTGCTCACCGGCGGCCTGCCTCGGATCAGATCGAATGCAGCGGTCCGCCGGGCCGAGGACGAGAGCGAGCGCAGGTTGCTGAAGGCCGCCGTTCTGCTGCTGACTGCCGTCCGGCCACGAGCGCTGCTGTTGGAAAACCTGCCCGACCTGGTCGAGAAGGACGAGTTCGCCGACGACCGGTCGTGGATCGAGGACGAGTTGGCACATGCCGGCTACCGGCCCCACTGGCGGGTTCTGAACGCGGCAGACCACGGCGTTCCACAGAACCGTCGAAGCGGCTTCCTGGTCGCCCTGGCCGACAGTTGTCGGGGCGACTTCGTCTGGCCCGAGCCCGGAACCGGGCCCGCCGTCACCGTCGGCGAGGCCCTCGGCAAGTCGATGGCTACCCACGGATGGCCAGGTGCGCGACGGTGGGCAGAACAGGCTGACCGTCCCGCGCCCGCGCTGGTGGGTGGATCCGACCGCCGAGGTGGGCCGGACCTCGGCCCGACGGGCAGCAAGCGGGCCTGGGCGGCCCTCGGGATCGACGGCAATGGAATCGCCGACGACTATCCTGCCGCCGACTTCCCACTGGACGGGGTCCCCCGGCTCAACGTTCGCCAGGCCGCGACGATTCAGGCCATCCCGGAGGACTGGGTCATCCATGGTCGGAAGACACCCGCCTATCGACAGGTCGGGCACGCGATGCCACCTCCGCTGGCCACGGCCGTGGGCGGCGCCATCGCGACTGCGCTGGGCGGCTAGGATCTCCCCCATGCACTCCGTCGCCGAAGCCCCCCTCGACACCCTCGTTCCCGGGGCACTCAGCGACCCGGTGGCCGAAATGGACCCCGCCCAGGATCGCCCCGAGATCGTCGACCTGTTCGCAGGGCCGGGCGGGCTTGACATGGCCGCGCAGGCGCTGGACCTCGCGGTGACCGGCATCGAGTGGGACGACGACGCGTGCGCCACCCGGCTGGCCAACGGTCTGGAGACCAGGCAGGGCGACGTCCGGAGGTTCGGCCCCGGCAACTTCCCGAACGCCAGAATCCTGGCGGGCGGCCCACCGTGCCAGACCTTCACCGTCGCGGGAAGCGGCGATGGACGCCGCGCTCTGGACCAGGTGATCGCGTATGCCCGCCGGATGGCCGGCGGCGAGAACGTCCGGGCGGAGCTCGACTCGCACAAGGACCCGCGCACAGGCCTGGTACTCGAACCGCTGCGCTGGATCCTGGAGGCCCTGAAAGCCGGCCGCCCGTACGAGGTGATCGTGCTGGAACAGGTTCCGGCCGTCCTGCCGGTGTGGCAGGAGTACCGGCGCATCCTCGGGCAGCGTGGCTACTCGGCGGAGTGCGAGGTACTGCACACCGAGGAGTTCGGTGTGCCGCAGACCCGCCGTCGCGCGATCCTCATCGCCCGGCTCACGACGGCGAACACCGCCCTGCATCCGCAGGTCGAGATGCCCGTCCCGACACACCAGCGTTTCCGCAAGGGTGAGCGGCCGGTTGCAAACGGCAAGCTCCTGCCCTGGGTGACGATGGGCGAGGCACTCGGTCGGAAGGACAAGTTCAGGATCGTCTCCAACTACGGCACGGGCGGCGATCCCAAAGCCCGCGGCCAACGTACCTCGGACGAGCCCGCCTTCACCGTCACCGGCAAGGTCTCGCGCAACCGTGTGGTGCCTGCAGGCCAGAAACCGGACCCGAAGACGGACGGACGGATCGGCGAGAAAGATGCCGGCCGGCTGCAAACCTTTCCCGCCGACTACCGGTGGTCCGGCCGGGCGGTGGCACAGCAGATCGGCAACGCGATCCCGCCCCGACTCGGGGTGCACGTGCTCGCGGCGGCGTTGGAACTCGGGACCGAAGAGATAGCGGCAGCCCTGAAGCGGCTGGAAAACTGGCAGCCTCCCGAGCCGACCGAGACCGGGGACACCGAAAGCTGAGGCGCGGAGACCCGACCGATCGGGTCTCCGCGGCGGGGTCAGGCGGAATTCGCCGCGCGCTTGCGGCTGCGATCGCGCAGCGGTGCCACGTCGGCGAGTTCCTGGAACATCAGGGTGAGCCGTTCCACCGAGGCACGCCGTGCGGTACCGTCCTCCGGTCCGTCCGGCAACCGGTCCCAGGGCACCGGAGGCGCGATTTCCGCGTCGTCGATCCACGCGAACAGTGCTTCCTGGTCCGGCAGATCGTCCGGGGCGAGGACGTCGTACAGCAAGGTGCTACCGGCGGAGTTCACCGCCGTGCACAGGGCGTTGACCCGGTCGCCCAGCCGGGTCGCGCCGGACCTGACCAGGCCTTCCAGGACCCGCACCATGGCCAGCGCGGTCGGCTTGTGGTCGATCGTGTCAAGGCGTAGCACGGTGTTGAGCATGTCCTGGTTACCGCATGCCACCTCGACAGGCCGGTAGTCGGGCCCATCCCGGAACATCTCGGCGGCCCACCAGAGCCGGGCGAAGGCCTGGCTGTCGTGGGGACCCGTGAAGCGCGGTGTGTTGACCTTCTTCGCCGTACCGTCCTTGGTCTCTCCTGTGGCGAGGTGGCGCCACTGGACATAGTCCGGGGCGACCGCGAGCGCGAGGAAGTTCCACAGTTCCGATCGGGCGGCCTCGGCTCGGGTCATTCGGAGGGTCGCGTGCAGGCGCGGCGCCAACCAGGCGTCGGCTTCGGTCCGTGTGTCGGCGAACCGGGACATCGCCTCGTCGAGGATCTCCCTCAGTGGCGCGGTATTCCACCGGATCGATCCGTCCTCGATCGGGCCGGCGGCCCGCAGGATCGCCACCTGCGGGAGTCGCTCGTGTCCCGAACGCACAGCGTTGGTCAGATACTTGGACGCCACTGCCGAGGGAAGCAGTGCGAGCCGATCGGGAACGTCGGCACCGGACCGGTTCAACGGGTTGCACCTTCCTGGGGTCGGGACACCGCACGGAGAGCGGTGGTCAGGTTCTTCGGGGCCTGGGCCCGACGTGAAGCCGCGAACTGGATCCTGGACTGCAGTTCGGCCCAACCGTGTCCTTCGGTTCGCCGGCTGTGGATCTCCGCGAGGGCGTCCGCGAGGGGAAGCCCGGGGAAGACATCCGGAAGCATCGCTCGCAGTACCGGTTCCTTCCAGCCGTCCGGTACTTGCGGAGCTCCGTCGTCGTCGACCTCCAGGTCACCGACGGCAGAATGGAACATCGCTGTCCAGGCGTCGCCGGCGATCTGGGTGGCGACAAGTCCGGCGGCTGCTTTCTCCAACGGGCCGCGAGCTCCGTTGAGCAGCGCCCCCAGCCCTTCGAACGAGGTGTTGAGGAGGACGGTGGGCAGTTCGCCGGAGGTCTCGATCAGCCAGGGGGCGTCCTTGAACGGCCTCAGCCATTCCTGCGGCCCGTCCCGGAAGTCCTCCTGCACGATCTCGATGTCGCGCTGCCGAACCGCATTCCTCGCGAGAAGGTCGACCACCCACGGCACGTCTCCGGTCCCGATGACCCGCCCGTCGATGCCACCGTACGAGCCGACCACGCTGACCTGAAGGACCGCACGGGCGACATACATGGAACGGCGGAGGCGCACCTCACCTCGCCAGCGAGTGTCGTCGCGGCGGCGTTCGAGTCGTGCGACCGTGCGGGAGTTGGTGGCGCCCTCCGTCAGAACGGCCACGCAGCCGACCGAGGCCCAGGGGCCGTCGGCCAGTTCGTCGTTGGGCAGGCCGACCTCGAGTTCGAGGGTGGCCTCCTCCCAGTCGTCGCGTCCGGCCAGGTGCAGCGCGACCACCTGTTCGCGTGGGGAGATCAGCGAGAACGGCAGGGCCTTCCCGTCGATGCCGGCCTGACGCACGGTGATGTCGATCCGTCCGGCGAGAGTCGGGTACGGGTACACGGTGCTCATGCCGGGACCTCCTGGGCCTGACGGATGTCCACGACCACGCCGGCCAACGAGGCCGGGACGGGATGGCTGTCGACGGCGGTGGTCCCGGAGAACCTGGCGGACCGTGCCTCGGGGTCCACGACGATCCTGCCGTCGAGCACCCGGCAGTTCTCGTTCGCCGTAAGTTCGGCCCACCTGAGCGCGGGCCTGCTACCGGAGCGGACGTCGAACTTGGCGACGGGCACGAGTTGCCAGGAATCGTCCCGCTGCGGGACCTTCAGTGTCACGTCGAGGGTCCACGATCCGGAGGCATCAACCCTGCCGCTCACCCGGTCCACCACCGGGTAGCCCTCGACCCGTCGGCCGCCGGCGGACGGGAGGTCCAGACGCAGCAGCCCGCGCAGAATCTCGGGTCCGTCACCGGTCGGCTGGGTCGAGCGACGCCCGACCACTGCACGCAGGGCCGCATCCACGGCCGCGTTGAACTCGGTGAGCCGGCGTGGTGCGTTGAGGTACGTCGCGGTGAGCTCGTCGGTGGTGCCCCACCGATCGTGTTCCGGTGGCTCGGCGGCGCGCAGGAACGCTTCGGCCGCCCGAACCGACTCGTCGTCGCGCCCGGTCGCGAACCCGGCGAGCAGCACCGCCTGGAACGGGTCGACGCCGAGTCCGAGGTTGCGCGGGCGCCTGGTTGTCACCGTCATGCGGGTACCGCGCATACACACGATGCGGCTGTGCTCGGTGTCCGCGTCATCCGCAGGCGTCACCAGCAGCACCGCCCGGTGCTCCCGCACCCCGCTCCCGCGCCCGGCCGCCCGCAGCGCGGGGACATCGAGCACCACGTCCGCCGCCACCACCTGGTCTGCGGCGGTGAGTTCGGCGACGGTCTCGCCGTCCAGGTGGGCCCGCAGAGCGCGAGTGAGTGCGGGGTGGCGTTCCGTCGGGTCCACCCGGCGCTCCTCTACGACGGTAACCCCGTCCTTCATCGCCCGTACCGATGCCTCCAGCACCGCGGGAGTGGAGTGGCCAGCCGTCATGGCCGCCCAGAAGTTGTCGGCGAGCGCCTCAACCAGCGCGTCGTACGTCTCCTTCAACGTGCTGCTGTGCCCGGCGGCGTCGTGCGCGCCGACAATCAGGAACGAGGTCCCCGGGTCGTCGCTGTCGCGCTCCAACCAGAGGTCGGCGGTCGTCCGTTCGTCGGCCCACCAGGAGCGCGAAACGCCCTCGTGCTCCTTCTCCGTGTCCGGTTCGCCGAGCCACGCCGGGCCGGCGTACGCCACCCCGTCGACCGTCCGCCACGGCAGGTCGAGACGGCCCACGACCCGGCGGGCCGTGCGCCCCTCATGACTCTCCGAAAGAGTGCTGTTGATCAGCACCAGGCCGAGTCGGCTGGCCGCCCACAGGGTCGCCTTGCCCAGGCCGTACGACCCGCCCGCCCGGTCGTCCCGCTTGTGGCTGTCGAGCTGCCGGCGCACCACGGCGGCGAAGCGCCCGTCGCCGTACTCGGGTCCGGTGAGGCCGGACGCGTTGTAGTCGTCGACGCGCAGCAGTAGCAGCGAGGACTCCTCCCTCAGCAGTCGCAGGCCCTCGGCGAGCACCCGGCCGACCTTCTGCCGGGACCGGGCCGCCACGTCGTAGTGGGGTTCGAGTTCGTTCCACTTCAACGTGGTGAGGAACTTGTTGAGGTGCTCCCCCGTCAACTCGTGCAAGGTGAAACGCACCCGCACCGGTCGGGCGGTGTCGTACCGTTCATCCATACTGTTCTGGGTCGCCTCACGCGCCAACACTGCCAGGTTCGCGTCGAAGGCGAAGGCCGCCGCGTTGCCGTACTCGCGCCCACCATCCGCGTGCGCGAGCCGGTGGTGCCAGGTGACCGGGCGGGCCGAACCCGCATCGGTGTCCCTGGTGACCACGGTGGCCAGGTCCGTGCCGAGGAGCTGGGCGATCCTCGGCATGAGAGTGGGCTTCGGCTGCGCCCGACCGGTCACCCATGCCGACACGGCCGCCCGCGTCAGGTCCAGTTCCTCGGCGAACTGAGCCTGCGTCATACCGACCCGCCGGAGCTGACGCCCCAGCCAGACGCCGAAGTGTTCGCTGTCCTCCATCGCTCCTCTTCCGTTCCACTGTCGTGCCGGACCAGAGTAGCAGTGGAAGTTGACAGCTCGGAGAGTGTCAAATTTCCTTTGACGACCAGTCGCCCGGAGTGCGCCAGCAGTGAAATGGAAGAAAATCTCAATTCTCAATAATTATCCTCAATGTCGGATTTCCGCCTCGTTCGACACCCCTTCGAGGGGGTGGACAGAGCTCCCCCGGAGTCGCTAGGGTCGGATCGTCGAGCAGCCCAACTCCCAAGCGGATACGGCTTACAGACCCACCGGGCCAGAGCTCTGTCGAAATGCAGGTCGGTATCCGGTATTTCATTTGGGAGGGGACCCATGGATTCGTTCTTGACGGAGATGGCGCGCCATCTTGCGCGTTACGACGCCCTGTCGGACGCCGCGCGCAGGGAGGACTACCGCACGAGGGTCTGGGGGGTCGAGGAGTACGAGGTGGAGCACTGGCGCTCCGAGGTCGCCGCCCAGCGGCATGCCCGGACGGCGGTGGCCGCTCAGCTCGCGTGCGCCGAGGAGGAGGCCGCGCAGTCTCCTGACCACGGGCGTGTCGTGCAGCCCCGCCCGCAGAGGCGCGGCACTTCCGGCACTCCCCGGGGCAAGCGACACCCCGAGACGCCGATGCCGCCTGTCGGTCCCGGCCGCCGGGGACGGACCGAGTCGGCGGTCCCGCCGTCCGCCGACTCGCCGCGCCGGTATGTCATGACGATCACCATCACGGTCGAAGGCTGACCGCGGAGTCACCCTGCCCGGGTGCCGGCCCCACATGCGCCGGCACCCGGCCCTTCCTCATCTCCTCGCGCCCTCCCACGGCCGGGACCTCTCCCGAGACAGGTGCTCCATGACCGACCCGCAGTCCGCCCTCCCCGTCATCGCCACCGTGCTCCGCCAGTCCGCCATCGTCCTGGAGACCTACCGGGTCGACCCGGGGCTGGTGCAGGAACATGCGAATGGCGAGCGCCGCATCACCCAGGGTGGTTACGGGGAGCGGCAGTTGTTCGAACTGGTGCAGAACGCGGCGGACGAGATCGCCGCCGCGCCCGGCGGAAAGCTGCACGTCGTCCTGACGGACGACTACCTGTACTGCGCCAACGAGGGCAATCCGGTCACACCGCAGGGCGCCGAGACAATCCTGCGAATGAGCGTGTCCCGCAAGCGCGGTGGGCAGATCGGGCGGTTCGGCGTAGGCGTCAAGTCGGTGCTGTCGGTCAGCGACAGCCCGCAGTTCTTCAGTTCGAGCGGCGACTTCGGCTTCGACCGTGACTGGTCGGCGGCGGAGATCGCCCAGGCGCTCGGTGTGAGTGGCGAGTTGGACATGGACACTCCGGTCCTGAGGATGGCCCGTCCGCTGGACCGGCAGCAGGAGTGCGCCGACGACTCCGAGTTGGAAAAGCTGCTGCAGTGGGCCACCACCGTGGTCCGGCTGCCGCTACTGCCGGGCGCTGCCGATCGGCTCGGGTACGACATCACCGGTCACAAGTTCCGCGACGGGCGGGAGATCAAGCCGTTCCCGTTCCACTTCCAGTTGTTCTCCTCCCACGTCGGGGAGGTGCTCCTGCTCGACCAGCGCAAGATGCCGCCGGTGCGGCGGGACATCACCGTCGAGAACAAGGGCATCTGCCGGACACTCAAGGAGATCACCCGCGGCGCGAAGTCGACGACGGAGTCCTGGAAGGTCTTCTCCGTCGCCCACTCCCCCACCGCCGAGGTCCGCGACACCGCCGGCGAGCTGCACGACCGCCCGATGATCGACGTCTCCTGGGCCGTTCCCGAGTACGACGTCCGCAACGGGCTGTACACCGTTCCCGTCGGCAAGGGCGAGTTCTGGGCGTTCTTCCCCACCAAGTACGAGGTGTCGCTGACCGGAATCCTCAACGCGCCGTGGAAGACGAACGAGGACAGACAGCATCTTCTGGACGGCAGCCCGTTCAACCTCGAACTGCTCCAGGTGGCTGCCCGGTTGGTGGTCGACAGCCTGCCGGCGCTGGTGCCCGCCGAGGACCCCGCCGCGTACCTCCCGTTGCTGCCCGGTCGCGCCAAGGAAAAGGTGAACTGGGCGGACGAGTACTTCCTCCGGCAGGTCTGGTCGATGGCCGCGCAGCGCCCGTCCCTGCCCGACCAGAACGGCGTCCTCCAGATCCCCCGGGACCTGTTCATCACCCCGGCCAACCTGGACAAGGAGTGGCTGCAGATCTGGTCCGAGTACCCCGGGCGCCCCGTCGACTGGGTGCACCCGTCGGTCGACGCTGCGGAGAGCAAGACTCGGCGCGGCAAGATGAACCACATCCTGGAGACCACCGACCGCAAGCCGGAGAGCGTCCGGAGTTGGCTGGAGGCGCTGGTTGCCGACGGCACCCCCGAAGCGTCCTGTCACGCCATCAAGATCCTCTCGGCGATGGTGACACAGGAGCAGGCCCGCCGACTGCCGCGCGACTTCGTGTTCACCCCGGACATCCGCCAGGCGAGGATCGTGCTGACCGAGGAGCACGGCATGGTCGCGCCGGTCGCCGGTGAGATCTTCCACCGGACCTCGGACGACTCGCTGCGCGACGACATGGTCTACGTCGACCCGCGGATCTCCGAGCAACCGGAGATGGCCCGGCACCTGCACGCCATCGGCATCCGAGTGGCAGACGCCCAGGGACGTTTCGAGGGCGTACTCGACCAAGGCTTCGACCATTACGACGGCCACGCCTGGACGAATTTCTGGGTACTGCTGCGCAGCGCCGGCGGCAACGCGCAGGTGGAGCGGATCCGGGCCAAGGTGCCGAAGCCGCTGGAGATCCTGCACGTGCGTACCGTGGACGGCCGATTCCGGCGCATGCGCGACTGCCTGCTGCCCGGTCCGGTGGTGCCCGGCGACGGCAGCAGGGACGGCGCGGTCGCCGTCGATATGGCGTTCCACGACGGCGACCGGGCGGTGTTCCGCGAACTCGGGCTGTCCGACCGTCCGACCCCCAACCACCGCCCCGAACTGGAGCCCTGGTTCGAGGAGTACCGGGAACTGGTGCACAACGGCTACCTGCGCACACTGCCGGCCAACGCGCCCCGCCCCAGCCTGGGCCGTCTGACCGTCGAGGGCGCCGCCACCGCGGGCCCGCTGCACCTGCTGCGCGAGCTGTCCGAGGAGGGACGGGCAGGTTTCGTCGCCTCGCTCCCCGAACTGGGCGTCGTCCAGCAGTGGACCGGGCAGTACGGCGCGCAGACTGCCACCCGCAAGCCCGTTGTGTCCCCGTTCCGCTGGATGATCAACAAGTACGGCCTGGTGAACACCTCGCTCGGTCTCACCAGGGTGTCCGAGGCGGTCGGCCCGCAGCTGAAGGAGTACGCCGCAGTGCTCGCGGTGGCGTCGATCGGCCCGGACCTCGCCCGGCGGCTCGGCATGCCCGTCACCGCCGACGAGGTGCCGGCGGACCGTTGGAGCAAGCTGCTGGACCGGGTGCTGAAGAGTGAGGACGACGCCTTCGTCGGTCGGGCCTACGCGCAGCTGTTCCGGGTCGCCTTCGAGTTCCCGGAAGGTGTGTTGACGCGGTGCCGAGTGGGTGCCGGTTGGGAGGAGCGGCCGGACGGCGAGATCGCGGTGGCCACCAGCCAGGCCGAGTACGACGAACTGGTGCGTGAGCAGTTGCCGGCACTGCTGGTCGCCGACCGTTCCGACGCCGCGACGGCCAAGGCCATGATCGAGGAATGGGGGATGTCGAAGGTCTCCGACGTCATCACCAAGGAGCTCGCTCCGGTCAAGATCGGCGCGCCGGTACCGCTGTTCGACGTGTACACCACGGTCCGGGCCCGGCTGGGCAACACCGGGAGCAACCTGAAGATCCAGCGTTGCTCGACCCTGGACCGGATCATCCGCACCACCACGGCCAGCACGCCCACTCCGATCAGGTTCGCCAAGAAGGGCAACACCCTGTACGTACTGGACTCGCTCGATCGACTGCAGGTGCTGCGCGCGGCCGATGAGGAGTTCAAGTGGGGTTTCGGCGCGGCCGGCTGCAAGCAGGCGCTGGAGCTGCAGGACCGTCAGGAGCAGAACCAGCAGCTGCAGGAACGGCTGCGCGCGGTCCGCGAGAGCGAGAGCGTCATCGACAAGATCGCACTGCTGATCGGACGCGAGGCACTTCAGCGCGGGCTGCCGCCGGGGCTGTTGGAGAGCGAGCTGGAAGAGAACGGCGGTGAGGAGCCGAGCGAGCGACGGATCGCCGAGATGGCGTTCAACTCGCACGGCGAGTCGATCCTTCGGATGCACGAGCGGGACCTGTCACTGGAGTTCCCCACCCGCGCGCCCAGCTCGTTCAACGGCAGCGAGAAGGCCCGCAGGTTCGTCGCGGACCTGAACTTCCCGGACTCCTTCGCGGGTGCCCGGGTGCCCTCCCTGGAGGCCAGGTTCGAGGTCGACGGGCCGAGCGAGTTCCCCGCTCTGCACCCGTACCAGGAGCAGCTCGCCAAGGCTCTGCTCGGACTGCTGGAGAGCCCCGTGCCGCGGCGCGGCATGCTCGGCATGCCTACCGGTGGTGGCAAGACCCGGGTCACTGCGGAGGGCGTGATCCGGTGGATCCGTGAACGGCAGGAGCTGCCGGGGCCGGTGCTGTGGATCGCGCAGACCGAGGAGCTGTGCGAACAGGCCGTGCAGAGCTGGCAGTTCGTCTGGTCGAAGGTCGGCCCGGAGATGCCGCTGGTGATAAGCCGACTGTGGTCGAGCAACGAGGCGACTCCGGTCGACGGCCGACCGCACCTGGTGGTCGCCACCGACGCGAAGCTGTCGCGTTGTCTGGACACCGACGACTACGCGTGGCTGCGGGAAAGCACCTCGCTGGTCGTGGTCGACGAGGCCCACACCGCGATGTCCCCGCGCTTCACCGAACTGTTCGCCCAGCTGGACCTGACGCACCACCGGACCGGCCGGCACCTGATCGGGCTCACCGCGACGCCGTACCGCAACAACGAGGAGCTGACCAGGTTGCTGGTGCAGCGCTTCGGCGAGCGACTCGACACGGAGGTCTTCCAGGGCGACCTGGAGCAGGCCATCAAGCAGCTGCAGGCGCTCGGGGTGCTGGCCCAGGTCAGGCACCGGGAACTGGCAGGCGGTCAAATCTCGCTGAATGCCGACGAGCTCAAGCAGTCCGAGAAGTTCGCCACCCTGCCCAAGGGCGCCGAGCAACGGCTCGCCGACGACCACGAACGCAACCAGCGGATTGTGGACGAGATTGCCGGCCTGCCCTCGGACTGGCCGGTACTGGTCTTCGCGACCTCGGTGGCGCACGCCAAGTTCCTTGCCGCGAAGCTCGGCGACCGTGGCGTCACCGCTGCCGCGATCGACGCGAACACCCCGACCGCGGAGCGCCGGCAGCGGATCGACGCCTTCCGCAAGGGGAAGATCCAGGTGATCACCAACTACGGTGTGCTCACCCAGGGTTTCGACGCCCCGGCGACCCGAGCGGTGGTGGTGGCCCGGCCGACCTACAGCGCGCACATCTACCAGCAGATGATCGGCCGCGGCCTGCGCGGACCCCGTAACGGCGGTAAGGAGACCTGTCTCATCCTCAACGTGCGGGACAACGTCACCAACTACGGCGAGAAGCTCGCCTTCACCGACTTCGAGTACCTGTGGAGCGAAGCGAATTGAGCCACATCGTCGACGATCACCCGCTGACCGCGGAACAGCAGGCTGTGGTGGACCAGCCGTGGGACGCCCGGGTGCTGGTCACCGCCGGTGCCGGCGCAGGAAAGACATACACGCTGGTGCGGCGGCTCGACGCGCTCGTAGAACGGGAGGAGCTGGAGGCCGGGGAGATCCTGGTGCTCACCTTCTCCCGGGCCGCGGTACGCGAGTTGACCGAGCGGATCGAACGGCGCGCGGGCACTGCCCAGCGGGTCCGGGCGCAGACCTTCGACGCCTGGGCCACCGCTCTGCTGACCCGTGCGTATCCGGACATCGACTGGCCGACAGTCGGCTTCGACCGCCGGATCGAGGCGGCCACCGAGGCGATCGACCACGGCGCGGTGGAGGTCGGGGAACAGGGAGTGCCCGCCCATGTCGTGATCGACGAGGTGCAGGACCTGGTCGGTGTCCGTCGGGAGATGGTCGAGGCGTTGCTCGACCGGTTCCAGGAGAACTCCGGCTTCACCGTGGTCGGCGACTCGGCGCAGGCCGTGTACGGGTTCCAGGTCTCCGACCCGGACCAGCGGGCCGAGGAAACCGACCGGTTCCTGGACTGGGTACGTGCCAGCTTCGGCGAGGATCTGGTCGAGCTGCACCTGGGCGACAATTTCCGGGCCCGCACGGAGGTCGCGCGCCTCGCCCTGCCGTACGGAACCCGGTTGCAGCACCTTCCCCGCGATCCGGCTCGGGCAGCCGAGGAGGCCGAACGGATCCACGGAGACCTGCGGTCGCTGCTCCTGACGACACCGAACTTCGGCGGCCTCGATCTGGAGTACGTGCAGGACGCGTTGCGCGACTACCCGGGCACCACCGCCGTGCTGTGTCGGGACAACGGCCAGGCCCTGACCGTCTCAGGTCTGCTCGCCGACGCCGGCGTCCCGCACACTCTGCAGCGTTCGGTCCGGGACCGTTCGGCCCCGCCGTGGCTCGCCGAACTCCTCAGTGCCACCGCCACCTCCACACTCGGCCAGGAGCGTTTCTTCGAGCTGCTGGCCGACATCGAACTGCCTGCCGACAGTTCGCCCGACGCGCTGTGGCGATCGGTCCGCAAGGTCGCCCGGGGTACCCGGGGCACCGTCGATGTCCCCGCACTGCACCTGGCGCTTGCCGAACGCCGGCTTCCCGACGAGCTCACCAGTGTCCGTTCAGCCCCTCTGGTCGTCTCCACCGTGCACCGTGCCAAGGGCCTGCAGTTCGACCGGGTCCTGGTGGTCGAGCCGCGGGTGCTGAAGGAGCCCCGGCGGGTCGAGAAGAAGAAGCGCGACTACGACCCGGCGGCGGAGGCACGGCTGCTGTACGTGGCGATGACCCGTGCCCGCGACGACATGTACGTCCTGGACGCTCCCAGTTCCTGGCTGGTCCGCAAGGACCGACGGCTGGATCGGTGGTACCTCGGTGGTCGGAGCGCCTGGGCACGCAACGGCATCGAACTGCTCGGCGGTGACGTGTCGCGGGCTCTGCCGCCCGGTACCGAGGACTTCCGAGTCGAAGCCCGGGAGTTGATGGAACATCTGCGTACCGCCGTCTCTCCCGGGGATCCCGCCGAACTGGCCCTGCTGCACGGCATCCCGGTGGCCGCCGACCAGTCACCGCCGTATGCCGTGGTCGTCAAAGGCAGGCCGACGGCGGTCGCCTCCGAGCGCTTCCGTACCGATCTGCACCGGATGCTGCAACGTAACGCGCACAGTCCGGTGGAGAATTGGCCGCAAGCGATCACCGGGCTGCGCGTCGACTGTGTGGAGAGCATCGGGGGCAGCACCACGGTGACGGACCGGGAGGGGCTGGGGCCACAGGGGGTGTGGTTGGCGCCGAGATTGTGCGGACTCGGGCGTTTCCGATGGGACAACGAGCAGATGGCCGGAGCTGAAGGGAACACTGCGTGAGCGAGTCAATCCACCAGGCGCACTACGAGATGTGCGACTCCCTGCTGACGGCGGTGCGCGACGATCTGCTCGGCCCGGTGGGCGGCCCGGACGAGGTGCTCACGGGTGACGCGCCGATCACCATGTACCCGATCGGCGTGCTGTTCCCGCGCACCCGCCCGCAGAACGGGTACCGCGAACCCTCCGAGCGGGAGAACGAACAGGACGGCCTGGACAGGGCCCCGCTCGCCCGGGGAACGGACGAGGAGGAGACCGTGGACCTTGGGGTCTCCCTGGCCAACGTCCGGATGCCTTCCTCTCTCGGCCTCACGTTCGCCGTGGACCCGAACCTGGCTCCGCGGCTGAGATTCTCCGTCCGCGCGGCCGTCTACCTGCCCGAGGACGAATACGGAAAGCCCATTGCGGCGAAGCGGACCGAGGCTCGCAGCACAGAGGCGCAGAAGGAACACTGGCGTCGCGTAGAGCTGCGCCCCGACCCGGTCGTCGTGGACGTGACGGTGCCCGGTTTCCCCGGCCTGGATCCACTGCACCCCGGCCTCGAACTCCGTGTCCTTGTGCGTCCGCCCTCGAAGCAGCACGGCACGGTGACCGTGACAGCAACGGTCGTGAACAGTCTGGAGGTCGGCCAATACGACCTCCGTGACGCCCACTGCTTCTACCAGCCGGTTCTGGAGGTGACCGCCGAGGACGGGACCGCCGCGCCGTTCGTGGAACGGCACGCGGTTCTCGGGACGGCCGACTCCGAGCTGGCCTTGAGTCGAATGCTGCACCGGCACGCGCCGACCTTCGCCACCGGGCATGGCTGTGCGGCGTACTGGGAGTGGACTCCCCCGGCGATCGGTGAGGTGGGCACCGATCGGGCCGTAGTGACGTCGGTCCGGACCGAGTTCGTGCCGTCCCACGAGGTGCTGCTGACGGACTCCAATCCGGAGATCGACACCACCGCTCTAACCATGCACGGTCTCGGCACCGCCCCGACCGACGAGATCGTCGCGGCACTGCGCCGGATGCTCGACGGGTACCGGGTCTGGATCGACAGTCAGGAGGAGCAGAGCCACGCGCTGGCCGGCACCGAGCACGGCCCGATCGCGATGGAGCAGGTGGGCCAGTGCCGCCGCGCGCTCCGACGCATGAACGACGGCGTGGACCTGTTGGCCGACCCGGACCGGCCGGAGGTGCTTCGCGCGTTCAGGCTGGCGAACCTCGCCATGGCCGACCAGCGTGCCCGAACGGCGTGGATCAAGGGGGGCGGGTCCGGCCTGCCCGATGCCTCGGCAGGTCGTTGGCGCCCGTTTCAGATCTCCTTCGTGCTGCTCTGTCTGGCGGGCATCGTGGACCCCGAGCACAAGGACCGAGGAGTGGCCGACCTGCTGTGGTTCCCCACCGGTGGTGGCAAGACCGAGGCCTATCTCGGCCTGATCGCGTTCACCACCTTCCTGCGGCGGCTGCGTGACGGGGCGCTGGGCGGCGGCGTCACCGTCCTCATGCGTTACACCCTCCGGCTGTTGACGCTGCAGCAGTTCGAGCGGGCCACCACGCTGATCTGTGCGATGGAACGGATTCGTGCCGAAGATCCGGCGTCGCTGGGCAAGGAGGAGATCTCGATCGGCATGTGGGTGGGTCGCTCCGCCACGCCGAACCGACTGTCCGTGGCGGCCCAGCGGCTGCGGGAACTGCGCAACAATCCGCTGCGGCCGCTTCAGACGGAGAACCCGGTCCAGTTGCGCGGCTGCCCGTGGTGCGGCGAGCCGTTGGCCCCGGACGACTACACGGTGCACGAGACCGCCGGTCGGATGGTGATCGGCTGTCCCGCTGTCGACTGCGCGTTCCACACGGGCCTACCGGTCCACTTGGTGGACGATGCCGTCTACAAGGCACGGCCGACCCTGGTGATCGCCACCGTCGACAAGTTCGCCTCGCTGCCGTGGCGACCCGATTCGGCCAACCTGTTCAATCTGACCGCTCCGCCCGGAACCCGAGCGCCCGAGCTGATCGTCCAGGACGAACTCCACCTGATCTCCGGCCCCTTGGGCACCCTGACCGGTATGTACGAGACGGCAGTGGACGCACTCGCCCGACGGCCGAAGGTGGTCGCCTCGACCGCGACCATCCGGCGGGCCGACGAGCAGGGCTCCCGGTTGTTCGCCCGCAGGGTCGACCAGTTCCCGCCGGCCGGGCTCGACTCGCGCGATTCCTGGTTCGCCGTCGAAACCTCCCGGGAACGGAAGGCAGCCCGCAGGTATGTCGGCCTGCTCACTTCCAGCACCAGCCAGGCGACGCTGCTGATCCGGGTGTACGCGGCCTTGTTGCACCGGGCGGCGACCCGTGGCGCGCCGGACCACGTGAGGGACGCCTACTGGACGCTCGTCGGCTACTTCAACAGCCTGCGCCTGCTGTCAGCGGCCGAACTCCAGGTCCTGGACGACGTGCAGGAACGCCTCGACTACCTGGCCTTCCGGGACGGTGTGGAGCCACGCCGGGTAGACGGGCTCACCGAGCTCAGCAGCCGGGCCAGTGCGAGCGACATCTCCCGGCGGTTGAAGGAGGTCGAGCGATCCCTGCCGTTGAAGGACGTCCTCGACGTCCTGCTCGCCACCAACATGATCTCGGTCGGCGTGGACATCGATCGGCTGGGACTGATGGCGGTCATGGGTCAGCCGCAGACGACCGCCGAGTACATCCAGGCCACCAGCCGGGTCGGCCGGCAGCACCCCGGATTCGTGGCGGTCATGCTCAACTCGGCCCGTTCCCGAGACCGTTCGCACTACGAGGACTTCCAACAGTTCCACTCGGCACTCTACCGAGAGGTAGAGTCCACCAGCGTGACGCCGTTCTCCTCCCGGGCCAGGGAGCGCGGATTGCACGCGGTGATTGTGGCGCTGGCTCGGCTGACCCTGCCGGAGGCGGGACCGAATGCCGCCGCCCGTAGGATCGAGGACTTCCTGGACGATCTGAATGGCAGCATCCGTCGCATCGTCCTCGACCGTGTTGCCCAGGTCGACCCTGCCGAACTCGACACCACCGCCGAGGCCTTCGACCACTTCGTCCAGGAGTGGCGGTACGCGGCCGAAGACCACCCCGATCTGGTCTACGAAGCGCCCCGGGGCACCCGTACGCCTGCTCTGCTGAGCAGCTATGACGACGAAGCTTCCACCACCGGGGCGGAATCGTGGCCCACCTTGTGGAGCCTGCGTGACGTCGATGCCTCGTCCGTCTTCTTCGAGGAGCGCTGAGCCGTGACACCTCTTCCCCCTCGTACCCGCCGTCGAAGCCTGCTCTCCGGCCCGGTCCGTGCCGCCCGCCGGCTCGGAGAGATCCGGCGCGCACAGCTGATCACCACGTACGGCGTCGGCGCGATGATCGCCGTGGACAACGAGTCGTTCCTGGTTCGCGGCATCGACTCATGGGACGTCTCGCAGGCGCCGGTCGTCGTGGAGCCGCGTCTCTCCGACCAGTTGCACGTGTACGAGTTCCGTCTGCCGCCCGCGCCCGACCCGGACCTGGCGAAGGACGGCGTCCGGGCGGTGCGGTTCCCTGAGTGGTACTCCTGCCCGCGCTGCGGTGCCCTCCAGCCGTACCGGAAGTTCAACTCCCCCGCGGGCCGGGCCGAATGTTCGAGCTGTCAGGAGAGCCTGGTCCCATCCCGGTTCGTGATGGCCTGCGCGAACGGCCATCTGGAGGACTTCCCCTACTGGCAGTGGGTGCACCGGAACAACGGCCGGACCGAGACTGGTAGCTGCGGAGGCGGCTTGACGTTCAGGTCGGACGGCTCGACCGCCTCGCTGCGCGCCGTACTGATCAGCTGCAGCTGCGGCGTATCGGCGTCGATGGAAGGCTCGTTCCGCCGCACGGCACTCGATGATCTGCGCATCCGTTGTGGCGGCCGCCTCCCGTGGTTGAAGGACGCACCCGCCGAACACTGCACGGAAGCACCGCGCACCCTCCAGCGCGGTTCCTCCTCCGTCTGGTTCCCTGTCCTGCACTCCGCTCTGTCCATCCCCCCGTGGAGCGAGGGCATGGCGAAGCTTGCGGCGGGCCTGTACAGCAAGTTGAAGGACGAGGAGGACTCCTTCATCCGCAGGTACCTGCAGGTCGAGAATATCCTCGAGCACCACCCCGCCCACGACCCCGAGGAGATCCTGGCGCTGATCCGCGAACGCCGGGAGACCGAGCGGAGCTCTGCGGAGCAGGGCCCGACCGAGTCCGGGCAACAGGTCGCAACGGATGCACCGCGCACTGCGATCTACCGCGACGAATACGACAGTCTGCGCCGGACGCATCGGGAAGATCCCGAGGTCGGGGCCCAGGATTTCGTCTGCGAACCGCCGGTCGGGTCGACCGGACCGCTCCGGGAGTCCCATGGCCTCGGTCAGATCATGCTGGTGAAGCGCCTGCGCGAAGTCCGCGCTCTGCAGTCGTTCACCAGGATCGAGGAGCCGGGCTTGGCGGCAATGCCCCGACACGCGCCGATCTGGCACCAGAGGCAGACGTGGCTGCCTGCGATCGAGGTCCGGGGCGAGGGGGTGTTCCTGCGGCTCGACACCGATCGTCTGCGCCGGTGGGAGCAACTGCCCGGCCCGATCTCCCGGGCGCAGCGGATCCGTGCGAACCATGATCGCCTGTTGCACGAGCGTGCCAAGAATTCGGACCGACCGGTGCCGTCGTCCCACGCCGATCCTCGGTATGTGCTGCTGCACACCCTCGCCCACGTGCTGATCAACGAGTGGAGCCTGGACGGCGGTTACCCGGCCGCCGCATTGCGGGAACGCCTGTACGCGGGCGACGACATGGCGGGAATCCTGATCTACACCGCCACGAGTGATTCGGCAGGCAGTCTGGGAGGCATCGTCGCCCAGGGCGAGCCGGACCGGTTGGAGAGCTCACTGCGGTCGGCGCTGGACCGAGCCGGATGGTGCTCCAACGATCCGCTGTGCGCGGAGTCGGAGGCCAGTGGCGCCGACGGGCTCAACCTGGCTGCCTGTCATGCCTGCGTGCTGCTTCCCGAGACCAGCTGCGAGAACAACAACATCCTGCTCGACCGGGCTGCCCTGATCGGCTCGCTGGACGGATCCTCGCCAGGATTCTTCTGAGCCACCGATGTCCGGGGCTACGGATCCAAACGGTTCGACGAATGTCTGAGGACGAATACGGCAGCGGCCGAACAGGATCCACGGCCGACCGCCGGCCTCGGCGGCAGAACCGGCCAGGCCGATTGTCCGAACACCCGGAGGCATTCGCCTGGCCTGCAGCGGTCGGTCACTGGAGGTCCGCCGGATGGTGGGACGGGGGCGGCGCGCTGAGGGGAAGTGCCCCTCAG